>JBFYUV010000030.1:0-8485 GCA_041299865.1 Chloroflexota bacterium | reverse complement strand
GCCAGGTGGAGAGTGGCCGCGACGTGGTCATCCTGCTCGACTCCATCACACGCCTCTCGCGTGCCTACAACCTGGCCCTGCCGCCGTCCGGCCGCACGCTCACCGGCGGTATCGACCCGGTTGCCCTCTACCCGCCCAAGCGCTTCTTCGGGGCCGCCCGCAAGCTGGAGGAGGGCGGCTCGCTGACGATCATCGCCACCTGCCTCGTGGACACCGGGTCGCGCATGGACGACGTCATCTACGAGGAGTTCAAGGGCACCGGCAACTCGGAGCTCATCCTCGATCGCAAGCTGTCGGAGAAGCGCATCTTCCCGTCCATCGACGTGCAGCGCTCGGGCACCCGTCGCGAGGAGCTGCTGCTGGAGGAGCCTGTCCTCAAGATGGTCTGGACGATGCGCCGCATGCTCGGTGCCGTGGGTACCAACGAGGGTATCGAGTTGCTTCTCAACCGCCTCTCGAAGACGGAGTCCAACGCCGAGTTCCTGGCCACGCTGACCAGGCAGGCCGCGGCCGACGCCTGACGGTGACCTGCGGTGACCCGACGGTCACCTGGAGCTGACGCATGTTCCTCGACCACGTCGAGCTGACCGTCACTGCCGGCGACGGCGGTGACGGCGCTGCCACGTTCCGGCGCGAGGCGCACGTCCCGCGCGGTGGCCCTGACGGCGGCGACGGCGGCCGTGGCGGCTCCGTCTACCTGGTCGTGGACGTCGGTCAGACGATGCTCATCGACTACCGCTTCAAGCACCACTTCCGCGCCCCGCACGGCGGCCGCGGCGAGGGTTCGCGACGTCACGGCAAGGCCGGTGGGGACCTCGAGCTACCCGTTCCGCCAGGGACCGTCGTCTTCGACGGCGCCAGCGGCGATCTCATGGCTGACCTCGTCTTCCCCGCCCAGCGGGTCATGGTGGCGCGCGGCGGCCGCGGCGGGCTGGGCAACACGCACTTCGCCACGGCCACGCATCAAACCCCCAAGCACGCCCAGAAGGGCGAGCCGGGCGAGCAGCGTCGCCTGCGCCTGGAGCTGCGGCTCATCGCCGATATCGGACTGGTAGGCCTGCCCAACGCGGGCAAGTCGACCCTGCTGGCGGCCCTCACCGCGGCCCATCCCAAGGTGGCCGACTACCCCTTCACGACCCTCGAGCCGAACCTGGGTGTGCTGGATCTGACCGCCGACGACCCTGCTGACGAGCGGCGACCCACCCTCGCCGACCTGCCCGGCCTCATCGAGGGCGCCAGCGCCGGCGCCGGCCTTGGGCATGCCTTCCTTCGGCACGTCGAGCGTACCCGCGTTCTCGTGCACGTCGTGGACATGTCCGCGCCGGATCCGGAGCGCGACTTCGGGGTCATCCGGGACGAGCTCGAGGCGCGCGACCCGCGGCTCCTGCAGAAGACGACGCTCGTGGCGGCCAACAAGCTCGACCGCGATCCGGACCCGCTCATCCTCAGGTCCTTCCGTGCCGCACGGGCACGCGATGGCCTGGAGGTCGTGACCATCTCGGCCGCTCTGGGCACGGGGCTCACGGAGCTGCGCGCGGCCCTGGCGCGTCTGCTGCCCGAGGACGAGGAGCTGGGCCAGCCCGGTGAGACCGCGGGCGTGGTCGTGCACCGCTACGACGCCGCGGAGACCGGGTTCCGGATCGGGCAGGCGCCTGACGGCACCTGGCAGGTCGACGGACGGCGCGTCGAGCGGCTCGTGGCCCAGACGGACTTCGAGAATGACGAGTCGGCCGGCCGTTTCCAGCGCGAGCTGGCTCGCCTGGGCGTCGTGGACGCCTTGCGGCGGGCCGGCGTCGCGGCCGGCGACACCGTCCGCATCGGTGACACCGAGCTCGAATGGGGTGGGCAGGCAGGGGCCTGGGCCTGATGCCCATCGAGGCGACGGACGACCGACGTGCCGTCGGCATCCTGGGCGGCACCTTCGACCCGGTCCATGTCGGCCACCTGGCGCTTGCCCACGAGGCATACCGGGCCCTCGATCTGGGGCGCGTCCTCTTCGTGCCCAACGCCCAGCCCCCGCACAAGCCAGCCGACGAGGTCAGCCCGTCCCGGCATCGCGAGGCCATGCTGGCCCTGGCCATCGCGGGGCAACCAGCGTTCAGCGTCTCACGCCTCGAGCTCGAGCGGGCCGGGCCTAGCTATGCGGTGGATACCGTCGCCGATCTCGCTGCGCAGAGCCGCGCCGAGGGTCGGCCCGCGCCCTGGTTCATCCTCTCCGCGGAGGTCCTCGACGACTTCCACACCTGGCGTGAGCCGCTGCGTATCCTGGAGCTCTGCCGTGTCGCGGTCTCACCGCGATTGGGCGCCGAGCCGCTCGACCGTGCCTGGCTCACGGAGCACTACCCGGGACTCGAGGACCGCTTCGCCTTCCTGCGGGGGCCGGTCATGGACGTGGCCTCCACGGCCATCCGGGGGCGTGTCGCGGCAGGTCAGTCCATCACTGGCCTCGTGCCACCCGTCGTCGAGCGCTACATCCGGGAGGCCGGGCTCTACCGCGTGATCCCGGGGGAGGGGTAGTGGCCCCGCCGGCCGGGTCGCCCCGCACCATCGGCCTGCTGGGCGGCATGAGCGCGGAGTCGTCGATCGAATACGAACGGCTCATCAACGCCGAGGTCCGTCGGGTGCTCGGCGGCAGCCATTCGGCCAGCCTTCTCGTGCGCTCCTACGACTTCGCCCTCATCGAGGAGCTGCAGTCCCAGGGTGCCTGGCAGGAGGCAGGGGTGCTGCTGGCAGGCGACGCGAGGCTGCTGCAGGCGGCCGGCGCGGAGCTGATCGTCCTCTGTACCAATACCATGCACCGTGTCGCTCCGGCCATCGAGGCGGACATCGAGGTGCCCTTCCTGCACCTAGCCGACACCACGGCCGCCGCCGTCCGCGCCTCCGGCCTGCGCCACGTGGGGCTACTTGGCACGCGCTTCACGATGGAAGGTGCCTTCTACCGCGACCGACTTGCGGATGGCGGCGTGACGACCCTGGTGCCCGAGGAGCCCGACCGCAGCCTCGTGCACGACGTCATCTACGACGAGCTCGTGCAGGGCATCGTGGAGCCGACCTCGAGGGCGCGCATCGTGGCGGTCATCGAACGGCTGGCGGCACGCGGGGCTGAGGGCATCATCGCGGGCTGCACGGAGATCGAGCTCCTGGTGACGGCCGACGACGTGTCGCTCCCGTACTTCCCGACCACCCGGCTGCACGCGCTCGCGGCAGCCCGCTGGGCGCTCGGCGAAGCAGCCGGCCCAGGGCCCGCCGAAGGCGGCATCATGGACGTGTCACGCACGCAGGGAGGATGACGAGCAGGTGACGGACGAGCAGGTGACCGACGAGCAGCTGGCGATGAAGCCGGCGTCGGAGGGTGAACACGAGGCAGCCGATCCCCGCGCGGCCAGGCGGCCAGGGCTGCCCTCCCGGCGGGCTGGCGCGCAGGCGGAGCAGGATGGCCTCGACATCGTACCGGGGCAGATCGACGAGACGGTGCTGGCACTGGCGCATCGTGTCGTTGAGCTGGCGTCGGGCAAGAAGGCTTCGGACATCATCCTCCTGGACGTCCGCGGCCAGACGACCATGACCGACTACTTCGTCATCTGCAGCGGCGCCTCGGACCGCCAGCTCAGCGCCATCGCCGACGGCATCGTCGAGGGCCTGCACGACGAGGGCACGCGGCCGCTGAGCCGGGAGGGTGACGCCGGTTCGCACTGGGTCCTGCTCGACTTCGGGGGTGTCATCGTCCACGTCATGAGCGTGCCCGAGCGCGAGTTCTACCAGCTCGAGAAGCTCTGGGTGAAGGCCTCCCTGCTGCTCCACGTCGTGTAGCTCGGCGAGCGTCGTCACGCCCGGAAGTGACGCCTGCCCCACGAGGGCTAGGGGTCGTGGTACCACCGGGGCATGGGGACCGTCCGCCACGCCACCGTAGCATCCAGCCCTGGATCGATCGGATCGACCGGTCGGGCGATGAGGATGGACGCGAACGATGACGTGGCTCCGGGATGACTGCCCGCAATGCGAGCGCCGCCTCGTCAACTCGCGCTTCGACACGACGTTCCGCATGCCGGACGGCGACGAGCGGCTCTGCTTCGCCATCCCCGCTGCGCTCTGCTCCGACTGTCACCAGCTCTACCTGGACCCCGATCTGCTGGAGGTCCTCGACATCCCTGACGGTCGCTGCGTCTTCGCCATCGAGTCAGACGCCGTGGTGCAGGAACGGGCGACCCAGTTCCCCGTCTGACCAAGTTCCCCGTCTGACCCAGTTCCCCGTCTGATTCGGTTCCCCGTCTGAGTCACTGTCCCGGCCGGCCTCCGGTCGGTGCGTGCGGTCGCGACCGTCAGCGTCGCCCGCGACCCTCGGGCGCAGCCGCGTGGACGGCCAGCCATGCCTGGAGGGCCAGGGCATCAACCGCCTCGGACATCCGTGCCGTGGAACCATCGAGCGAGATGCCCTTCGAGCGCAGGTCGAGCGCCAGCAGGCCGGCGAGCGACTCCTCGAGTGCGTGGAGCGTCCAGGTGTGTGCCTGCTCGGCCAGCTTCTGGGCGCGGAACGGCTGCAACTTCATGAGCTTGACGATCTGCGACGGCGTCGTGCTGGCGTCGAGGTGCTCGCGGACAAGCAGCAGGTCACGGAGGCGCCGGTGCAGTTGCGAGATGAGCACGGGCAGGGGTGTGCCAGCCTCGAGGAGACGCTCAGCGAGCTGCATGGCCTGCGCTCCGGCCCGGACGCCGACCGCGTCGAGGAACGCCCAGGTGGAGCCGGGGATCGATTCGCTGACGAGGGCCTCGACGTCAGCCGCGCCGATCGAGCCGCCCGGCCGATAGAGCGCCAGCTTCTCCAGCTCAGCGTTGGCCAGCTCGGTGCGCCGCCGCCGGTCGACATCCGACTCGCGGACGTGACCCCCGACCCGTTCGGCGAGCAGGCGAGCAGCCGATGGTTCGAGGCTCACCCCGAGCTCCGCCGCGCGCTCCCTCAGCCATGCCTCCAGCCGCCCGGCCGGCAGGACCTGGAACTCCGCCACGACCCCACCGGCAGCGGCCACGGCATCGCGCAGGACGCCCTTGCCTGCCGGTCCGCGAGCGCCGCTCGCGGTCAGGTCGGTCACGCAGAGCGCGTTGCCGGGGGGCACTTGGCCAACCAGCGCGACGAAGCGGTCGCGCGTCTCCGCGGAGGCCAGCAGGCTGGCCGGCTGTCGCACGACCACGACCGTGCCACCACCGAAGAGCGGGGCGGTGGCGAGGTGCTGCTCGATGGCCTCCAGCGCGCGCGCCCGGCGCCTGCCGGCTGAGGCGGAGGCGGCCTCGCCGTCGGCGGCATCCTCCAGGTTCACGCGCCAGGTCTCCATGGGCACTTCCGGTGACGCCAGGTGCGCTGCCCAGTCGCGAGCTGCCCGATCGAGGCTGTAGGCGTCCTCGCCCCAGAAGTAGGCGAGCGGGGCCGTGCCGCTCACGCTGCTGCGGTCGGACCGGGATCCGAAGCAGCATCGTCGGCGCCGCGACCTCTCCCTGCTTCCCTGCTGCGCTCTCCCAGGCCGGCCCGGGCGAGGGCATCGTTGACCCAGCGCAGCCGCTCGACGGCCTCAGGGCGGATGCCGATGGACCCGCAGACCTCCGACTCCAGGTGGCGGGCCATCACCAGCGTCTCAGCCAGGTGGTCCGCGTACTCGGGGTGCTTGCGCTGCCAGCGGCCGAAGCGCTGCTCGAGTGACACGACGCGCTGCGTGGCTCGCTTGTCCGCGTAGCACACGATGCGATCCTCGAGGGGTGCGTTGGTGATCCAGTCGCGGGCACCCGGCTCGTCGAGCTGCATCACGGGATGCGCCGCGACGGGGCGCGCCAGCTCGGCGTGGCCGGCCTCGCGCAGCCAGGCGGCACCTGCGCGTCCGTGCCCGAGCGAGCGCAACGGGTGGTCCGCCGGCAGGGCCTTGTCGATGTCGTGGAGGAGCGCCGCCGTCTCGACGAGCCGGCGGTCCACGCCCAGGCCGGTCCGGGCGGCGCGATAGGCCAGGAACGAGGCCACCTCCGCCACGACGGTCACGTGCTGCAGCAGTCGCGCCGATGGCGTCGTGGACATGAGCAGCGCAAGTGCTTCCGTTCGGGTCGGGACCGCCATCCGGCCGAGGGTAGCAGGCCCCGGGCTCGGCGGCCGACCCGGGCGGTGTGGACATCCCGGCGGCGGGCGACGCAAGCGCAGCATGACGGTCTCCGGGCAGCGTCGCCGTGGCCGCCGGCCGGCCGTCGAGCACGAGCGAGAACGTGCCCTGCCGGTCCGTGCGCCAGACCGTGGCGCCCACCTCCACCAGCCGCTCCAGCAACTCCGCTGCGGGGTGGCCGTAGTCATTGTCGGTCCCGACGCTGATGGCGGCCACGCGTGGGCGGATGGCCGCGAGCAGGGCGCGGCTGGTGGCCCCGGCGCTGCCGTGATGGGCCACCTTGAGAAGGTCCCAGGGCTGGCCCAGGTCGCCGATGGCTGCCAACAGTTGACTGTCGCGGTCTGCTTCGAGGTCACCCATCAGCAGCACGCGCTGCGATCCCACGCTAATGCGGAGCACGAGCGAGGTGTCGTTGACCTCCCGGTTCGTCGTCGGGGCCGTGGCTGCCACATCGTCCCGCGGTGGCCACAGCACGTCTACCCGCGCCGCTCCCAGCCGGAAGGCATCGCCCTGGCTCAGCCCCAGGCGGCCGATGCCGAGGCGCTCCGCGACCAGGCGCAGCTCGCGAACCCCGGCCCCATCGCCGGTCACGCCGGTCTCGGCGATGCGCCCGACGCGATAGCGCGGCACGAGGCCCGCCAAGCCGCCGGCATGATCTTCGTGGGGGTGGGTCAGCACGACGAGGTCGATACGGCGGTCCCAGATGGGGATGCGCTCGTCGAGACGCCGCACCAGCAGGTCCGGATCGGCCCCGCCGTCCACGAGCAGACGCGAGCCGTCCGCCGCTTCGACGAGGATGGCGTCCCCCTGGCCCACGTCGAGGACCGAGACCCGCAGCGGCGGCACCGGCCCGGACGCCACGGCGAGCCACAGCAACACCATGAGAACGGCGCCGATGCCCCCCGCAGCCAGCCTGCGGGTTCGCTGCCCCGAACGATGCGCCTCGGGACGCTGGGTCGGCCACGAGGCATCGTCTGCATCCGCCTGGGCTCCACGCGACCGCACCCGGCGCAACGCTGCCAGCAGGGCGAGCAGGGCCAGCCCGGCGCCGATGGCCGCCAGGGGCCCGGGCAGCTCGAGGCTGGCGAAGGGCACGTCGGCCAGGAGACCAGCGCTGCGCACCATGGCCGTCAGGGGCAGCCACGCCGCCAGACTGAGGGGCGCCGCGAGAAGCCCGACGACCGGGATCCCGACGAAGGGCCCGGCGGCCGCACCGAGGACCGCCCCCAGCATGGCCAGCGGCACGAACGGTGCCATCAGCAGGTTCGCCAGCGGCGAGATGACCGAGAGACGCCCGAAGTGCAGCAGGATGAGCGGCAGCGTGGCCAGCTGGGCGGCCAGCGAGACGCCCAGCGTCTCCGGCAACCAGCCCGGGGTGCCCGTCGGCACCAGTCGGCGCACGGCGGCTTCTGCCGCGCCGCCCAGGGCCAGGAGCCCAGCCGTCGCTGCCAGCGAGAGTTGCAGGCCGATGTCGTCCACCATGCCTGGATCTGCCAGCAGCAGACCCAGGCAGGCGACGCCCAGCGCTGCTGCCGCGCCCGCTGGACGCCCACCCTCGCGCGCCAGCAGCACCACGCCGCCCAAGACGGCGGCTCGGACCACGCTGGCCTCCGCGCCGGCCACGACCGTGTAGCCACCGATGGCGATCAGGACGACGAGGCTGCGGGCCCGGCGCCGCAACCCGGTCGCGCGCAGCAGCCCCGTGGCGATGCCGGCCACGAGCGCGATGTTCCAGCCGCTGATGGCCACCACATGGGTGAGTCCGGTCGTGGTGAAGTCATCCGCCACCGCGCGCCCCACGCGCTCGCGCAACCCGATCAGGATTCCCGATGCGAGCCCCGACTCAGGCTCCGGGATGGCGCGTCCGATGGCCTCGTCGATGGCCCGGCGGAGCCGTTCGACCGCGGCCATGGCACCCGGTCCTGCCGCGAGCCGCTCGACAGTGTCTGCCTTGAGCGTGCCTACGGCGCCCCGCCCGGCGAGGAAGCCGGCGAAGCCCGGGGAGTCTTCTGGCGGTGCATCCAGCGCGCCCCGCAACGACAGCCGGTCACCTGGCACCAGGGAGGGGTGCCGTGGAAGCCAGGCATAGACGAGCCAGCGTCCGGTCGGCTCACCCTCGGCGGGGCCAGCTAGGGACAGCTGCAGGAAGGCCCGCTGCTGATCGCCGGCCGGCGACGAGACGTCGACCACCTGGGCCGACCACGGGCCGCTCCCTGTCGGCAAGGGCAGCGTCGGGGCCGCTGGTGCGGCGATGAGGCCGATCCCGGCACGCAGGGCAACGGCCCCGAGACCCAGCAGGAGGGCCGCGACAGCCATGTGGCGCCGCGCCAGTGTCGCGACAGCGCCGACCA
>JBFYUV010000029.1:0-4459 GCA_041299865.1 Chloroflexota bacterium | reverse complement strand
CGGACTACGTGGGTGTTGGCACGGCTCGCTCGGGGACCAGCTGGTGGGACAGCCTCATCAACCAGCACCCCGGAGTCTTCCGCCTGGCCAGCACGCCCAAGGAGGTCCACTTCTTCGACGGGCTCTGGGCGGAGGGCCTGAGCGTCGGAGACAAGGAACGGTACCACGCACTGTTCGCGCGGCCCGCGGGCACCATCAGCGGCGAGTGGACGCCGGGCTACATGCTGGATGCCTGGACACCCGCGCTGTTGCGAGAGGCGGCCCCGGAGGCGCGCATCCTGGTGCTCCTGCGCGACCCCGTGGAGCGCTTCCGCTCCGGGCGCACGCTGGCCGAGAACCGCTTCACGGTCGACTCCACGGCGCGCGCGGCGGCCAACGCCGCTTTCAACCGGGGGGTCTACGCGGACCAGCTGCTGCGCCTCTGGCGGGCCTTCCCGCGCGAGCAGGTGCTGGTGCTCCAGTACGAGCGCTGCGTGGCCGACGCGCGAACCCAGCTGGCACGCACCTTCGACTTCCTTGGCCTCGATCCGGACATCCCGGCCGGCCTTGAACCCGGCCGGCGGGTCAACGAGAGCCGCGGGCCAAAGGTCGAGCTGAACCCCTGGCAGACCGAGGTGCTGGTGCGCCGCTACGCGCCGGAGAACGAGCGACTGGCAGGGCTCCTGCCGGACCTGGACCTGTCGCTCTGGCGGATGCCGTGATGCCATCGAGGCGAAGGCCAGCGCGGCCCTGGCAGGCGACGGAGCGATGACGCTTCGAGCCCAGACTCGGCGGATGCTCGTGCGCGGTTCGCGGACCTGGCACCGCTGGCGCGGCCCACGCCCGCCCGGTCCCCCGGATCCGCCCCCGTGTCCCGCCGGCTGGCGCACCGGTCCGCCGCACTACGTGGGCCTGGGTGCCCAGAAAGCGGGTACATCGTGGTGGGATGCCCTCATCGGCAGGCACCCGTCGGTCGTCCGGGCGACCGGCCTGCCCAAAGAGCTGCACTACTTCGACGAGGCCTGGGAGACACCCTTCGACGAGGCCGCTGCGGCGCGCTATGCCCAGTACTTCCCGCGGCCGGAGGGCGGCGTGACCGGCGAGTGGACGCCGGGCTACCTCATCGACTTCTGGACGCCCGGGTTGCTGGCGAGGGCAGCACCGGAGGCTCGCATCCTCATCCTGCTGCGTGACCCGGTCGAGCGCTTCCGCTCGAGCCTGAGCCACCAGCTGGCCACCTCGCGCACGCCACTCATCGACCGCGACATCCAGGGCGCCTTTCAGCGTGGCCTCTACGCACCCCAGCTGCGCCGCGTGCTGGATGCCTTCCCGGCCGAGCAGGTCTTCGTCGGGCAGTACGAGGCCTGCCGAGCCGACCCCGCCCGAGAGCTGGCGCGGACGTTCGCGTTCCTGGGCCTGGAGCCCTTCGAGCCGGATGCGGCCGCCTACCGGGGCGAGGTCAACCCCACGACAGGACCGCGCTTCGAGCCGTCAGCCAGCCTGCGCGAAGCCCTCGTGGAAGCCTACGCACCCGACCTCGAGCAGCTCACGAGCCTCGTGCCACGCCTTGACCTGTCGCGCTGGCCGACGGCCCGCGAGGTCGGCCTGGCGTAGACCGGCGCCCCCGGTCCCGACCCCTACCAGTCGAGCCAGTCGGCCGAGGCAGCCTGCACCTGCTTGCGCAGCGACTTCCCCTCCCCGGTGGCTGGATCGAGCAGGTTCGGCTGCGACGTGTCGTGGATGATGTACGGCACCAGCTCCAGGCTGACGAGCGTGCCGCCATGGAAGGTGGCCTGCACGAGCATCGACTCCATCGTGTTGGTGGACCAGTGCTGGTCGAAGATGAGGTTGCCCAGCGAGTAGAGCACCGGGACGCCGTCGATGTCTTCGATGGCGCCGGCAACGTGGCTGTGAGCGCCGAGGACGAGGTCGGCGCCGGCCTTCACCCAGCGGGCCGCGTGCTTGCGCTGCGACGGCATCGGCAGGCGCGTGTACTCGACGCCCCAGTGCGGGAAGACGAGAACGACGTCCGCCTTGCGCCCGGCCTCCTTGATGTCCGGCACCAGGTAGCGATCCAGGCAGGGCGTGCCGCCGCTGTCATCGGGACCAGCCCAGGAGAAGGGCACCACACCGACGCAAGGGATGATGGCCAGCGTGGCCGCGCCCGAGTCACCCGCCTTGCCCACCTCGAGGTAGCTGATGCGGCGAGCCTGGTCGAGGTCCACGCCGGCCCCGCCCGACGCGATGCCGTAGCGGCGCAGGATGCGACGCGAATCGCGGATGCCCTCGGTGTCGTAGTCCTTGATGTGGTTGTTGGCCAGTGACATCCAGTCGATGCCGGCCCGCGTGAAGATCTCCGTCAGCTCGGGCTTGCCGGAGAAGCGCAGCCCGGAGCTGTGGAAGCCCCACGCGTCGGTGACGGGCATCTCGTGGTTGGCGATGGCCAGCTCGGCGTCCTTGAAGAGCCGGCGCACGACGCCCTTGTTGCCCGTCAGCTCGTAGCGGGGCACGACGTTGTCATTGAAGACTGGGTCGCAGCAGCCGTGGCCGGTGACGCGGGCGGTGCCCCCGTCGAAGGGGTAGTCCACGCCCTTGCCGCGACGAACCACCGTGTCGTAGACGCCGCGATCGGTGAAGGCGTCACCGCCGGCGACCAGCACCCAGGTGCGCGACTGGTCCCAGGCTCGACCATCGGGCCGCTCCTGGGTCACCGTGAGGGGCCAGGCCTCGGCCGAGCGGACGCGGTCGTTGCCCACCAGCGTGCGGCCGTCGACCGCCAGCGGACGCATCGAGGGCGCCAGGTCGGCGGCTGCCAGGAGACCGAGGCCGCCCGTTCGGATGACACGGCTGACAGCCTCAGCATCACCTCCCTGGACCTCGGGGTGGATGTCCAGGCCGAGCGCCTCAGCCAGGGCCTCGCGGATGCTGTCCTCGACCACGATGCGCCGGAAGCCGGGCAGCTCACCGTTCTCCAAGGCCCGTACGATGTCACGCCGCGCGAGGCCATCCCGGTCCGACCAGAAGCGCGCCACCGGAACGACAGGCATGACCTGTGCGACCGAGGCCGCCGTGAGGTCGGCGGCACCGGCTGCAGCAGGGTCGGCAGCGCCCTCCGCTTCGGCGGGTTCCGCCGCGCTAGGGTCGTCCGGGGCGGCTGGATCAGTCGGGTCAGTCGGGTCCGGGGCGGCCAGCTCGAGGGTCGGGTCCGGGGCGGCCGGCTCGAGGGTCGGAGGCGTAGCGTCTACGGCAGGGTCAGCCATGGCCACCAGGATGCGGGGCGGCTCCTGGATCACCAGGGTGCCGGATGACGACCCAGCCTCAGCCGGGAGCGAGGAGACGGGCAGGGAGGGCGGCGCGGGCGGGCCATCATCCTCGTCAGCATCCAGGACGGCGACCACGAATCCGAGAAGGCCGAGCAGGAAGAGGCCGGCCAGCAGCACCACCAGGAGGCGGGATGCCATCTCGGTGCGGCGGGTGTCGATGGGAGCGTCGCTCATCTCGTCGGGGCGCCTCTCCTCGCGTTCTTCGACGGCAGGAGGACCGAGCATGGGTCAGTGGGACTGGCGGACCCGACCGGATTCGAACCGGCGATCTCCAGCGTGACAGGCTGGCATGTTGGGCCGCTACACCACGGGTCCCGCGGAGAGGGAGATTAGCAGGCTGCGGCGCAACACGCCGGGAAGTCGCGTCGCCTATGCTCGGCGCCATGCCCGACCACATCGACCTCCGATCTGACACCGTCACCCGGCCCACTCCGGAGATGCGCCGCGCCATGGCGGAGGCGGAGGTCGGCGATGACGTCTTCGGCGACGATCCCACCGTCAATGCCCTGCAGGAGCGTGCTGCCGAGCTGACCGGCAAGCAGGCCGGACTCTTCGTGGCCAGCGGCACCATGGGCAACCTCGTGGCCCACATGGCCCACGTGCCGCGCGGTGGGGAGATCATCGCGGCCGCCGAATCCCACCTCATCCTCGACGAGGCCGGCGGGCACGCCGTCGTCAGCGGCGCCACCGCCTGGCCGGTGCCGGCCGGGTCGGACGGCACCATGGATCTCGACGACATCCGAGCCGCGATCCGTGACCCCGGAGACCCCCACCAGCCCATCACGGCGCTGGTCATGCTCGAGAACACACACTCCATGAGCATGGGCCAGCCGCTGTCCGCGGCCTACACGAGCGCCGTCGCCGCGGTGGCGCATGAGCACGGCGTCCCCTTGCACGTGGACGGGGCGCGCTTCTTCAACGCGGTCGTGGCCCTCGGCACCCCGGCCCACGAGCTGCTCGCCGATGCCGACAGTGCCACCTTCTGCCTCTCCAAAGGCCTGGCCTGCCCGGTCGGCTCCGTGGTGGTCGGCAGCAGGGACTTCATCTGGCGCGCTCGACGAGCCCGCAAGCTGGTCGGCGGCGGCATGCGCCAGGTGGGCGTGCTGGCAGCAGCCGGGCTGGTGGCGCTGCGCGACGGGCCGGCCTGCATGATCGAG
>JBFYUV010000028.1:0-2992 GCA_041299865.1 Chloroflexota bacterium | reverse complement strand
GCCGGGCGGCCTCGCGGCCTGGCTGGGCGGCCTCGCGCTCTGGCTGCACGGCCCCGCGGCCTGGCTGGGTGGCCTCGCGCTCTGGCTGGGCGGCGGGCACTGGTCCACCGGCCGAGGGCATCAGGTGCTCCGATCGACGAGCACGGCCGCGATGCGCTCGCCGGCGTGCCCATCCCAGCCCGGCGGCCCGTCGCCTGGCCGCTTCTGCGCACCGGCCAGGGCTGCGTCCAGGGCAGGCCCGAGGTCCTCCGGCGTGACCAGCCGGTTGGTGCCGGCCGTGAGCGTGATGGGTCGCTCCGTGTTGGGGCGGAGCGTCAGGCAGGGCACGTCCAACACCGTGGTCTCTTCCTGGATGCCGCCCGAATCCGTGATGACGGCGGCCGCACCGCGGACGAGTGAGAGGAAATCGACGTAGCCGAGCGGGTCGGTGACGAGGAGATCGGGGACCTCGTCCAGGCCGGCCCTGGCGAGCGTGGCGCGGCCCCGGGGATGGAGGGGCAGGACGATGGGCAGACGCCGAGTGGCCTCGCGCAGCGCGCCAACGAGCGCGGCCGCGGCCGCGGCGCTGTCGACGTTGGCCGGCCGGTGCAGCGTGGCCACGCCATAGGGGGCCGTCACACCCAGCTGCGCCATGACCGGTCCCGGCCGGAGGCGGTCCAGGTGCGCCAGCAGCGTGTCGATCATGGGGTTGCCCACGAAGACGACGCGCTCACCGCTGATACCCTCGGCAGCCAGGTTGACCTCCCCTTCCGGGGCCGTCACGAAGAGCGGGTCGCTGAGCAGGTCCGTGACGCGGCGGTTCACCTCCTCGGGCATGCTCGGGTCGAAGGAGCGCAGGCCGGCCTCCACGTGCGCCACCGGGATGAGCAGCTTGGCGCAGACGAGCGCGGCCGCCAGCGTGGAGTTGACGTCGCCGTAGACGACGACGCGGTCCGGCGACTCGGCCAAGAAGGCCTCCTCGAGGGCCACCAGGAGCGCCGCGGTCTGCGCACCGTGGCTGCCGGAGCCCACGCCCAGGTTGAGATCGGGCTCGGGCAGGCCCAGCTCCTCGAAGAAGACGTCGGACATGGCGCGGTCGTAGTGCTGGCCGGTGTGCACCAGTCGCTGCGGGACACCCGCCGCGCGCAGGGCAGCGATGACCGGGGCCGCCTTGATGAAGTTGGGCCGCGCGCCGACGACGTGGATGAGTCCGGGCATGGCGGCAAGGATGCCACGGCCGCACCCGGTGAGCGGCCTCTCTGGGGGTCGCGCGGTCGGCCACGCTCGAGCGATCGGCCACGCTCCCGAGGCCACGACCGAGCGGTCGGCCACGCTCGAGCGGTCGGCCACGCTCCCGAGGCCACGACCGCCGCGCCTCGAGTGCTAGAGTCGGCGCGCGGTGACAGAAGCAGCGACAGGACAGGCCGGCGCCAACGGCATGGTCGGCATCATCGGGCTCGGCTATGTCGGGCTGCCCCTCGCGGTCGCCTTCGCCGAGGCCGGCCTCGCGGTCGTCGGCGTGGACACCTCGACCGACAAGGTGGCGGCCGTGAGCGCCGGCCGTTCTTACATCGAGGACGTCCCATCGGAGACCCTGGCGCCGCTGCTGGCCTCCGGCCGCCTCACCGCGACTACAGATGCCACGCGGCTGCGCGACTGCTCCGCGATCCTGGTCTGCGTGCCGACGCCCCTCGGCCAGCACCGCGAGCCGGACCTCTCCTACGTGACGGCCGCGGCCGAGACGGCCATCGCCAACCTCGCCCCAGGCGCCCTCCTGGTCCTGGAGTCGACGACCTGGCCGGGCACCACGCGAGAGGTCCTGGCCCCCATGCTGGAGGCTGCCGGACGCACCGTCGGCGGGGATGCCTACCTGGCCTTCAGCCCGGAGCGGGTCGACCCGGGCAACACGCGCTGGAGCATGCGCGAGACGCCCAAGGTCGTGGGCGGCCTCACGCCGGCCTGCGCGGCACGGGCGGAGGCGCTCTACGCGCGCATCTGCGACCGGGTCCACCCGGTCTCGTCACCCGAGTCGGCCGAGATGGCCAAGATCATCGAGAACACCTTCCGGGCCGTCAACATCGCCCTCGTCAACGAGATGGCCATCCTCGCCGACCGCATGGGCATCGACGTCTGGGAAGCCATCGAGGCCTCGGCCACCAAGCCCTTCGGCTTCATGCCCTTCTGGCCCGGCCCTGGCCTGGGCGGCCACTGCATCCCGGTCGACCCCTTCTACCTGGCCTGGCGGGCGCGCGCCTTCGACCTCGACAGCGAGTTCGTGGAGCTGGCCGGGCGCATCAACGTGAGCATGCCGTACTACGCGGTCTCGAGGATCGCTCGGGCCCTGAACGCGCGAGGCAAGGCCGTGCGTGGCGCGGGCATCCTGCTGCTGGGCATGGCCTACAAGGCGGACGTGGGCGACCTGCGCGAGAGCCCCTCGCTCAAGCTGCTGGAGCTCCTGCGCGCGGAGGGCGGGCGGGTCAGCTACCACGACCCGCATGTCGCGAACCTGCCCGCGGAGGGCCTCTCCTCCGTGCCGCTGGACGCGGCGACCGTCACGGCAGCCGACTGCGTCGTCATCGCCACCGCCCATGCCGCGCTGGACTTGGCGCTGGTGGTGGCGCACGCCGACCTCGTGGTGGACCTCCGCAACGCCGTGCGCCAGCGGCTCTCCGGTGGTGCCTCCGGGAGCGTGCCGCCGAACGTCGACGTCCTCTAGGCAGTCGTCACCCGTCATGACCGCCCGACCGCGCCGGGTCTGGATCGACCTCACCAACTCCCCGCACGTCGTCTTCTTCCGACCCATCCTGCGGCGCCTCGACGAGGCCGGCATCGAGTCGGTCGTGACGGCACGCGACTTCGCCCAGACCCTCGGCCTGCTGGAGCGCTTCGGCATCCCCCACACCGTCATCGGGCGCCACGGCGGCGCCTCCCTGCGGGGCAAGGGCCTGGGGTTGTTGCGGCGCTCAGGCGCGCTGCTGCGCTTCGGGCGCGGGCGCGGCCTGAGCCAGGCGGT
>JBFYUV010000027.1:0-4534 GCA_041299865.1 Chloroflexota bacterium | reverse complement strand
CCCGGCGGCGGTCGAAGAGCATCCCCTAAGCTTTCGCCCGGATCGTGGCCAGGGCATGGAGGAGGTCCTCCGTGACCGCGTCGGCGTCGGCGTCGCCGCGGACCGGGTAGAGGACGCCGTTCTCGGCGTAGTGATCGATGACCTCGTACATGGGTGGCAGCTGCGTGTCTAGGCGGGCCTGCACGGTCGCTACCGAGTCGTCGGGGCGTTGGTACAGCTCGGCCCCGTCGATGTCACAGAGACCTTCCGTGCGCGGCGGACGAGCCACCACGTGGTAGACGTGCTGGTCGTCGACCGTGCAGATGCGGCGGCCGGTGAGGCGCGCCGTGAGCAGGTCCACCGAGACCTCGACGTAGAGCGCAGCGCACACAGACTCGCCGCGCGAGGCCAGCATCTCATCGAGCGCGATGGCCTGGGCCACCGTGCGGGGGAAGCCATCAAGGATGCTGCCGGCGGCGGCATCGGCCTCCGTGAGGCGCCGGCCGACCATCTCGACGACGATGGCGTCGGGCACCAGGCCGCCGGATTCGACGTACTTGCGGACCTTCGCCCCGAGCGGGTCGTCACCCTTGAGCGCCGCCCGGAAGAGCTCGCCCGTGGAGATGTGCGGCAGGCTGAGCGTGCTGGCCAGGCGCTCGGCCTGGGTGCCCTTGCCGGCCCCTGGGGCACCCAGCATCACGATGATGCGACGGCTGCCCCTCGGTCGTGTCGCCACGTCTGCGGCAGCGATGGATGTCACCTGATGAACCCCTCGTAGTTGCGCATCATCAACTGAGCTTCGAGCTGCTTCATCGTTTCCACCACCACGGAGACGACGATGAGGATCGCCGTGCCGCCGAGGGCGAAGGAACCGAAGACGCTGCCGGCGAAGACCATGCCGAAGATGATGGGACTGACCGCGACGACGCCCAGGAAGATGGCGCCGGCGAGGCTGATCCGATAGACGACCTTGGACAGGTAGTCACGCGTGGGAGCCCCTGGCCTGATGCCCGGGATGAAGCCACCATTCTTGCGGAGCTGGTCGGCAGTCTCCGCGGGCTTGAAGGTGAAGGCCGTGTAGAAGTAGGTGAAGCCCACCACCAGCAGGAAGAAGACGATGGCGTAGATCGGGCTCCCCTGGCTGAGCCAGTCGATGATGACAGTGGCTACGTCCTCGACGATGCCGCCCGAGTTGCTGAAGTACGTCGCCAGCTGCACCGGGAAGAGCAGGATGCTGATAGCGAAGATGATGGGGATGACGCCGGCCTGGTTGACGCGCAGGGGCAGGAACGTGGCGCCGCCCTGGTACATGCGCCGGCCACGGACGCGGCTGGCGTACTGGATGGGGATGCGGCGCTGACCCTCCTGGATGTAGACGATGATGGCCACGGAGGCCACGGCCAATCCGCCGAAGAGGATGGCGGCTGCCAGCTCCGGGGCGGCCAGGAAGGTGGCCACGGCGGACGGCAAGCCGGCCACGATGCCGGCGAAGATGATGAAGCTGATGCCATTGCCGATGCCCCGCTCGGTGATGAGCTCGCCGATCCACATCAGCAGGACGGTGCCCGCCGTGAGGCTGATGATCTGGGTCAGCGTCGTGAAGCTGGTCAGGTCGAAGTCCTGCACGACGCCGTTCTGCGGTGACGACAGCAGCGCCAGGTAGCCATACGACTGCAGGATGGCCAGCGGCACCGTCAGGTAGCGCGTGTACTGGTTGATCTTGTTGCGGCCGTACTCGCCCTCGCGCGAGAGCTGCTGCAGACGGGGCACGACGCCTGTCATGAGCTGCATGATGATCGAGGCGTTGATGTAGGGGTTCACGCCCAGGGCGATGATGGAGAAGTTCTCCAGGCCACCGCCCGAGAACAGGTTGAGCATCTGCAGGAAGCTATTGCCACCGATGACGCCCTCGAGGGCCTGGCGGTCGATGCCGGGCACGGGCACGTTGGCCAGCATCCGCACGATGACGAGCATGCCCAGGATGAAGAGGATCCTGCGGCGGATATCAGGGGCGCGGAAGGCATTGACCAGTGCGTCGAACACGGCTTACTCAGTCGCCTTGCCGCTGTCGGTGTCGACGTCGGGGATCTCGTCGGGCGTCTCGTCGGTGGACTGCGCGACCGGGTCCACGGTCGCTTCGGCAGGCGCGTCGTCACCCTCGATGGCGTCCGCCGGGGCCTCCGTCGGAGCGTCCGCCGGCTCGTCAGTGCCGGCCGCTGCGGCCACGGGCACCAGCAGCTGGACGAAGCCGCCAGCCTGCTCGATCTTGGAGCGAGCCGAGGTCGTGAAGGCGTCGGCAGCGACGAAGAGCTTGGCCCCGGCATCGCCCAGGCCGAGCACCTTAAGCGGGCGGTCGGCGTGCCGGATGAGGCCGGCAGCGGCGAGCACCTCGGCGTTCACGGTGAGCGGCTCCTTGCCGCCAGGCTCGCCACCGAAGCGGCCGGCCGCCGCGTACTCCGAGATGCGCCCGATATTGACGACCTGGTACTCGACGCGGTCGCGCCGCTTGAAGCCGCGCAGCTTGGGGACGCGCACGTGGATGGGCGTCTGGCCGCCTTCGAACCAGGCCGGGATGCTGGCCCCGGCGCGTGACCGCTGGCCCTTGGTGCCGCGGCCGGCGGTCTTGCCCTTGCCGGCTGCGATGCCGCGACCGACGCGGATGCGGCGCTTCGTGGAACCGGGCGCCGGCTGCAGATCGTGGAGCTTCACGACTCTGCCTCCTCCTTCTTGCTGGCCGCGGCCTTGCTCCTGGCCGGCGCGGCGGCGACCTCCTCGACGTCGACGAGGTAGCGCACGGCACGCACCTGGCCGCGCAGGGCGGGGTCGTCGGTGAGTTCGACGGTGTGTCCGATGCGATCGAGGCCAAGGGCGCGGATGGTGCCCCGGGCGCTGGGGTTGGTGCCCACCGTCGAGCGACGCAGGGTGATGCGCAGCTTAGCGGTCATCGCCAGCCCCCTCGCGAGCCGTCTCCGTGGTGGGCTGCCCGGGGATGACGCTACGCAGCGTCTTGCCCCGCCATGCGGACAGCTCGGCGGCGGAGCGCATGTTGCGCAGGCCCTCGAGCGTGGCACGCGTGACGTTGACCGGGTTGTTGGAGCCCAGCGACTTGGAGAGGATGTCGCGCACGCCGGCCGCCTCGACCACGGCTCGCACGGAGCTGCCGGCGATGACGCCGGTGCCCTGCGAGGCCGGCTTCAGAAGCACGGTGCTGGCACCGTACTGCTGGCGCACCTCGTGAGGCACGGTGGTGCCGACGAGGGGCACCTTGATGAGGTTCTTCTTGGCGTCCTCGACGCCCTTGCGGATGGACTCGGGCACCTCGCCAGCCTTGCCCAGGCCGACGCCGACGTGACCGGCACCGTCACCGACCACGACCACCGCGCTGAAGCTGAAGCGGCGGCCGCCCTTGACGACCTTGGCCACGCGGTTGATCTGGACGACGCGTTCCTCGAGGGTGAGCTTGTTGGGATCGATCCGGGCCATGGCCTCTCCTCCTAGAAGTCCAGGCCGGCCTCTCGCGCGCCATCGGCGAGCGAGCGGATCCGTCCGTGGTACTTGAACCCGGCCCGATCGAACACGACACGGTCGACGCCGGCGGCCCTGGCACGCTGGCCCACGAGGGTGCCCACCTGCCTGGCCCGCTCGGTCTTGCTGCCGGCGGCCCCTCGCAGCGCTGCCTCAAGCGAGGAGGCGCTGGCCAGGGTATGGCCACTGGCGTCGTCGATGACCTGGGCATAGATCTGGTTGATGCTTCGGAAGACCGCCAGGCGCGGTCGCTCAGCGGAGCCCGCCACGCGAAGGCGGAGCCGCGAGTGACGCTTCTGACGGGCGTTGGTGCGGCTGTTGGCCGGTGGCATCGCGGTCGTCGGTCTCCTGCTATCGGTCGTGGCGCCGGATGGGCGCCTCGACCTGGGGTTGCTCGTTCGTCAGATGGGGCGGCGGATCAGCCGCCGACCTTGCCGGCCTTGCCGGCCTTGCGGCGCACGATCTCGCCTGCGTAGCGGACACCCTTGCCCTTGTAGGGCTCAGGCTTGCGGCAGGCTCGGATCTTGGCCGCCATGCGCCCGACCAGCTCCTTGTCGATGCCGGTCACGGCGATGCGCGTGGGGTTGTCCAGCTCGAAGGCGATGCCCTCGGGGGGTTCGATCTCGATGGGGTGGCTGTAGCCGAGGTTGAGCTGCAGCTTGCTGCCCACGAGCTGGGCGCGGTAGCCCACGCCCTGGATCTCGAGGCCGCGACGGTAGCCCTCAGTGACGCCCACGACCATGTTGTTGATGAGCGTGCGGGTGAGCCCGTGGAGCTCGCGGGCACGCTTCTCGTCGTTGGGACGCTGGACGCGCAGCTGGCCGTCCTCGCTGACCAGCGAGAGCAGTGGGGCGATGTCGAGTTCCAGAGTGCCCTTGGGTCCCGTGACCACGACGTGGTTGCCGTCGACGTCGACGGCGACGCCGGAGGGGATGGTGATGGGAAGCCGGCCGACGCGTGACATCAGCCCCTACCAGACGTAGGCCAGGACTTCACCACCGAGCTGGCCCTTGCGAGCCTGCGCCCCGGT
>JBFYUV010000026.1:0-4459 GCA_041299865.1 Chloroflexota bacterium | reverse complement strand
CCCGTCGCTGACGCTCTGCCGTCGTGAGCCGTCTCTTCGGCACCGACGGCATCCGCGGCGTCGCCAACGAGGACCTCAAGCCGGCCCTGGCCCACGCCCTGGGGCGGGCCGTGGCGTCGCGACTGGCCGGGCCGGGTGGCAGCATCCTGGTCGGTCAGGACACGCGGCGCTCCGGAGACATGCTTGTGGCGGCCCTCATGTCCGGCGGCACCTCGGCCGGCGCGGACGTCCACGTGCTGGGCGTCTGCCCCACACCGGCCCTCGCCCACGTCACGGCCGTGGGCCACTACGCCGCAGGCATCATGGTCTCGGCCTCCCACAACCCGGCTGACGACAACGGCCTCAAGGTGCTCGATGGCCGCGGCCTCAAGCTCGACGATGCCATGGAGGACGAGCTGGCCACGCTCGTCATGCGGTCCGATGAGCTGGCCAGCCCCACCAATGCGGGCCTCGGCCGCATCGTGGACGCACGCCCGGAGCTGGAGCGCTACCTGGAGCACCGCCTGGACCTGGCGCGTGCCGTCGGCTCCGAGCTGCGTATCCATGTCGATTGCGCCAACGGCTCGGCATCCGCGCTGGCTCCCGTCATCCTGGCCGCCAGCGGCGCCTCGGTGGAGGTCCATTTCGACGCTCCCGACGGCACCAACATCAACCTGCACTGCGGCGCCACGGCGCCCGCCACCCTGGCTGCCATCGTCGCCGAGCGCGGCGGTGACGTGGGCTTCAGCCTCGACGGCGACGCGGACCGCTGCGTGACCGTGGACGAACGAGGCCGGGTGGTAGACGGCGACCAGCTGCTGGGCGTCATCGCCCTTGACCGCCTGGCCCGCGGTGAGCTGGCCGAGCAGACCGTCGTGGTGAGCATCCTCTCGAACGGCGGCCTGGCACGGGCCATCGAGGCCGCCGGGGGACAGGTCCTGCGCACGCCGGTCGGGGACCGCTACATCCTCGATTCGATGCTCGTCTCCGGCGCCGGGCTGGGCGGCGAGAAGAGCGGGCACGTCATCATCCGCGAGCGCACCAGCAGCGGGGACGGCATCGTCACGGCGCTCGAGGTGCTGGGCATCCTGGCCCACAGCGGCCGGCCCCTGTCGGAGCTGGCGGCGGCCATCCCGCTCGACCCCCAGGAGCAACGCACCGTGCGCGTCCGTCACAAGGAGTGGCGTGCCGACCGCACCCTGACCGGCGCCGTGGCGGCCGCTGAGCGGGAGCTCGCTGGCGAGGGGCGGATCGTGGTGCGGGCCTCGGGGACCGAGCCGGCACTCCGCGTCATGGTCGAGGGACGTGACCCGGAGATCGTGCTGCGCCTGGCCGACGAGCTGGCCGGGCTCGCCCGCGAGCGGCTGGGCTGAGGGCGGCGGCACCATGTGCGGCATCGTGGGATACGTCGGCGCCCGCGAGGCGGCTCCGATCCTGCTGGCAGGCCTGGCGCGGCTCGAATACCGCGGCTATGACTCGGCCGGCATCGCCCTGATCACCTCCGAGGGCGATCTCTTCGTCCGCAAACGGGCCGGCAAGGTGGCCGACCTGCAGGCGGCCCTGGCGGACGGCGTGCCCTCCTCACACGCCGGCCTTGGCCACACCCGCTGGGCCACGCACGGCCGCCCCAACGACCTCAACGCCCACCCCCACGCCGACTGCACGGGCGACCTGACCGTCATCCACAACGGCATCATCGAGAACTTCATCGAGCTGCGTGCGGAGCTCGAGTCACGCGGCCACACCCTGGAGTCGGAGACCGATACGGAGGCCATCGCGCATCTCGTCGAGGAGGCCTACCAGGGTGACCTGGCGGCTGCCGTGCGCGCCGCGCTGACGCGCGCCCAGGGGGCCTACGCCCTGGCCGTCATCCACAAGGGCGAGCCGGAGCGTGTCGTCGGTGCCCGCATGAACGTGCCCCTCATCGTCGGCCTCGGCGAGGGCGAGGCCTTCCTGGCCTCGGACGTGGCGGCGGTGCTGGCTCACACGCGCCGCGTCATCTACCTCGAGGAGGGCGACGTGGCAGACCTCGGCCCCGGCCGCGTGACCATCACCGACATGGTCGGCCGCCGCCTGGAGCGCCCCGTGCGCGAGGTTGACTGGGACATCGAGGCAGCCGAGAAGGGCGGCTACGAGCACTTCATGCTCAAGGAGATGCACGAGCAGCCCGAGGCCATCCTGGCCGCCATCACCGGCCGCATCCGCGGCCAGCAGATCAGCGTCCAGGAGCTGGGACCCTTGGCCGGACGGCTGGCCACCATCGATCGCATCGAGCTGGTGGCCTGCGGCAGTGCGGCCTACGCCTCCGCCGTGGCCAGCCAGGCGCTGCAGGCCTGGACGGGGCTGCCGGCCCGCTGGAACATCGGTTCCGAGTTCCGCTATGACCCGCCGCCGCTGGACGAGCGTACCCTCATCATCGCCGTGACGCAGTCGGGCGAGACGGCCGACACGCTGGCGCCGACACGGCTGGCCCGCCAGCGCGGCTGCCCCATCGTGGCCGTCACCAACACGGTCGGCTCGGCCATCACCCGGGAGGCGGACGCCGTGCTCTTCCTGCAGGCGGGGCCGGAGATCGCGGTGGTGGCCACCAAGACCTACGTCACCCAGGTCGTGACGCTGCTGCTGGCGGCCGCGCAGCTGGCCAAGTCCCGCGGCCGGCTCGATCCCCTCTACGAGGCCGCCCTCGTCGAATCGCTGCGCGCCCTGCCGGCCGCCGCCGAGCGGGCTCTCGAGCTCAACGAAGCGCCGGCTCGCGAGCTGGCACGGCGCTACGTGGGCTCGCGCGGCTACATGTACGTCGGCCGCGGCATCACCTACCCGGTGGCGCTGGAGGGTGCCCTCAAGCTCAAGGAGGTCAGCTACGTGCATGCCGAGGGCTACGCCGCCGGCGAGCTCAAGCACGGCCCGATCTCCCTGCTCGACGCCGATGTGCCCCTGGTGGCGGTGGCCACTCGCACCGCGGTGCACGATAAGCTCGTCAGCAACCTCATGGAGGGTCGCGCCCGCGACGCCCGCGTCATCGCCGTCGTGACCGAGGGCGACGAGCGCATGCGCTCGGTCGCCGATGACATCCTCTGGGTGCCTGCCACGCACGAGATCCTCAGCCCGGCGCTGGCCATCATCCCGCTCCAGCTCTTCGCCTACCACACCGCGGTGGCTCGCGGCACGGACGTCGATCAGCCGCGTAACCTGGCCAAGTCGGTCACGGTCGAATGAGCGATCCCTCGCTGCCCGTGCCGCCCGCGGGCACCACCGAGCTGGGCATCGACATCATCCGCGTCGATCGCATCGTCAGGGCGCTCGAGAAGCACGGCCGGCGCTTCCCGCTGCGCATCCTGACGCCTGCCGAGGATGCCTACGTGCGCGATCGGCCGGAGAACCTGGCCGGCCGCTGGGCCGCCAAGGAAGCCGTCAGCAAGGTGCTCGGCCTCGGCGTGCGGGGTGTGGGCTGGCGCGAGATCGAGATCGTGCGGCTGCCCACCGGTCAGCCCACCGTGCGGCTGCACGACCGGGCCCTGCGGCGCGCCCAGCAGCTGGGCATGGAGCGCATCGCTGTCTCCATCAGCCACGAGCACGAGTACGCCGTTGCCATCGCCTTCGGCGTGCGCACGGAGGGTGGCACGTTCGTCTTCCCGCTCGATGTCGAGGCCCGTCTCGACGATCGCGAGCAGCAGCTCATGGCACGCCTCTCTCGCCTGCGTGACCTGGATGCCGATGTGCGTGCTGCCGAGGTAGCCGCTCGCGGCGAGGCCGGGCCTGGCGTCGACCCCGCGGACGAGCGAGCCTCGCGATCGTGAGCGTGGCGCCCGCCCGGCTTCTCGACGCGGACCTCGCCGCGAGCCTGCTGCCGGTCCGTGACCCGCGCGGCCACAAGGGCACCTTCGGGCGCGTGTCCGTGATGGCCGGCTCGCTCGACTTCGCGGGCGCGGCCCTCATGTCCGGTGCCGCTGCGCTGCGTGCGGGGAGCGGCCTCGTGACGCTCTGGCTGCCGGCCTCGCTGCAGCCCCTCCTGGCCGGCCGGATCCCCGAGCTCATCACGCGCGGTCTGCCGGAGCGGAGCACGAGCCAGGTCGATCCCGCCGCGGCCGCGGACCTCATCCTGGCGTCCGCGCACGACGCGCTCCTGGTGGGTCCCGGCATGGCACCCGGGCCGGGCAGCAGTGGGCTCGTGCAGCGCCTCCTGGCCGCTGATGGCCCACCTGCGGTCGTCGATGCCGGCGCCCTCGATGCGTTGTCCGGCATCCCGGGCTGGGCCGGCCGCGTTCGGCGCCCCTGCGTGCTGACGCCGCACCCGGGTGAGCTGCAGCGCCTCGGCCGAATGCCCGGCAGCACTGACGAGGACCGCCTGGCAGCCGCCCGGGACGCGGCCGCCGCCTGGGGCCAGGTCGTGGTGCTCAAGGGGGCCCAGACCGTCATCGCCGAGCCCGGTGGGCGGGCGCTGCTGGCGCCCTTCAGCCTGCCCCTGCTGGGCACGGCCGGC
>JBFYUV010000025.1:0-2615 GCA_041299865.1 Chloroflexota bacterium | reverse complement strand
AGGTGCAGGCCGTCGCCGTCGATGGCAGACCAGGGGTGCAGCACCAGCTCGCGGATGCGGTCCAGGCGTGTGGCCGGGTCGCCCGCCACGGCGGACCAGCGCAGGACGGCCTCCGCGGCCTCGTCGTCGTCGAGGATCTCGCGGGGCAGCAGCCCAGCCGAGGCGAGGACGGCGTGGCGGAGCTCGCCGTCGGGGTTGGCGAGCGTTCGTGAGGCGGCCGCCGCGCCCACCTCGATGCCATCCACGCGCTTGCCCAGCAGGACAGCAAGCGACGACACCGAGCGCCGCAGCGCCGAGCGGCTGTCCAGGGCCTGGGGGTCGCCGCCGGACACCAGGTGAGCGCCCACCTGTGCGGCCGCCTGGAACAGCGGAGACGAGGGTCCGACGGCGGCCGGGCCGGGAGCCGGCAACGAGAAGAGCCGTTCGTCGGGAATGCCCTCCGGGCGTTCGATGAAGGGGCCGCAGGCGATGATCGCCAGGTCGTCGCGCAGGCGGGCCAGCGCTCCCGTGCGCGGCCAGAGCAGGCGTGCCCGATCACGCTCCTCCTGGTCGGCATCATCGCGACCAGCCATGACGACGGCGTCGAGGCTCGGATCCAGGCAGGCACCCCCGAGGGCGATGAGGTCAGGCTCGGGGCCGAAGAAGCGAGCCGCGACGTGCCAGCCCGCGCCCACGAAGGCGCGCTCCAGGAGGGATCCCGTCTCTGCGGAAGCGGCCACCAGGCAGGCGCGCGGCGGGCGGGTGCTGCGCACCTCGAGCCGCGACCACTCGCGCCAGCCTTCCATGGAGCCGGCCACCGTGGCGTCCGTCCGGGCGACGCGCCAGGCAAGATCCTCGAGCATGGCCTCCGGATCGATGGCGGCCGGGGCTGCGGATGCCGCCAGCATGCGGTATCGCCCTTCCACGGGCGCGATGAGCGTGGCGGCCGTGCTGACCGTGCCGCGGTCAAGCGTGAAGAATGAGGGTGCGTCCGGGATCACTGGGAGATGGTAGCCGCGCGCCGACTTTCAGGCGTCCAGGCCGACCTCTGACTCGAGCTCCTCGAGCCGGTCGATGAGGCGCTCGATGCCGTCCTCGTCCGCCAGGAGGATGCGCGCACCCGGGACATCACCGCCGAAGACACCACGGATGACGGGGTCGAAGAGCAGCATGCCCAGTCCGTCGAGCGAGCCTAGTCCGCGATTGGCCTCCAGAAAGAAGACCGCGGGCACGGTCGCACCGCGCAACTGGATCGCCCGCGCCACAGCCTCCACGTCGTCGTCGTCAAGGACTGCGACGTCGCGCGGATCGAGCGCCAGATCGGATATGGCGGGTGTTCGAAACAACCCCGATTGCCCTCCTCTGGACATGCTGCGAACCGGTCTGCCTGCACGGCCGGGACCCTCTCTTCCCGGGTTCCGCGCGATCGGTGGCTTCATGTCTGGCACGGCGCCGGTGACTCGTTGGGATCGGGCGAACCGGCTTCCGGATAGTACACCCGGTCCACCCGGGCGGCCATGCTGGAGAGCACCTCCCAGGCGATCGTGTTGCGCGAACGCGCCAGATCACCGGCCGTGATGGCGGCCTGGCCCTGCCGGCCGAGGAGGACGAACTCATCCGCCTGGCTGACGCCTGGCACGTCGGTGACATCGACCGCCACGGCGTCCATCGAGATGGTGCCCACGAGGGGTACGGAGGCACCCCGCACGAGAGCGCTGGCGCCGGGCTGGCTGCCGCGCAGGTAGCCGTCCGCGTAGCCGACCGGCAGGATGGCGATGCGGGTGGGCCGCGGCGCCCGCCAGCAGCCTCCATAGCCGACGCTGCCACCCACGGCAACGTCGCCGAAGGCGACCGGCTGTGCCTTGAGCGAGAGGACAGGCTGGAGATCCGTGGCAGCCGCGGCGGCCGTGGCGGCCACGGGCAGGCCCTCGTCGAGGACGCCGTAGACAGCCAGGCCCGGCCGCACCATCTCGAGCCCCGCTGCCGTCCCCACAAAGAGGCTGCCACTGGCGGCCAGGTGCCGGTCCGGCACCCTGATGCCCCCGGCTCGAAGCCCTTCGACGGCCTCGTCGAAGCGCGCCGCCTGGAGCCCGCTGACAGCCGGGTCCTCGGGCGTGGCGAGGTGCGACCAGAGACCCGCGAGCCTGGTGCGCGGGTCCGCGGCCACGAGCCCCGCCACCGCGACCGCCTCGGCGGGCGTCAGCCCGCCCCGGCCGAGGCCGGTCTCGACAGCGAGGTGGATGGCCAGGGGCGGGCCAGCGGACGGGACCGCGGCCAGCAGTGGTGGCAGATCCTCAGGTGCCATGACCGTCAGCTCCGCGCCGCTGGCGACAGCGTCGGCGGCAGCCCCTGGAGGCACCGCGTAGAGCAGGATCACCCGCCCACCGACGACCGCACGCAGCTGGATGGCTTCGTCGAGCGTGGCCACGCAGAGGGCCTCCACGACATCGCGCAGTGCCCCGGCCACCGCAATCAGGCCGTGGCCGTAGGCGTTGGCCTTGACGACGGGCGCCAGGGCGGCCGGACCGCTCAACGAACGGAGCACGCCGACGTTGTGGCGCAGGGCCGCCAGGTCGATCTCCAGCCAGGCGGCGCGGTGCCGCGACGAGGTCCCCGACCGGCTCACCATCCGCGAC
>JBFYUV010000024.1:0-5312 GCA_041299865.1 Chloroflexota bacterium | reverse complement strand
GAGCAGAAGCGCGGCCACCCGGTGGAGACACTGGAGCCCGTGGCAGACGCCACCGAGGTGCTGGCCATGCAGCAGGCTGTCCGCGAGATCTACGTAGACCCTGCCATCTCCGACTACATCGTGCGGCTGGTGAGCGCTTCACGGACGCACCCAGACGTCTACCTCGGCGCGTCACCTCGCGGGTCGCTGGCGCTGTACCGCGCCAGCCAGGCCTGGGCGGCCATGTCCGGCCGGGACTACGTCATCCCCGACGACGTCAAGGCCCTCGCCGAAGCCGCCCTGGCTCACCGCATCATCGTCAAGACGGGCGCCTCCATCCACGGCCTGGACGGCCGCAGCGTGGTCAGCGAGATGCTCATGAGCGTGCCCGTCGGGGCGCCGCGGCCGAGCGCTGAGGGCCATGGGGTGCGCCGGGCGTAGGCGGCACCGCCGGAACGCCCCGCACGACCGATGCGCGCCAAGCTGGGCCTCGTGGTGGCCGTGAGCCTGGTCGTCGTGGTCGCCTTGGTGAGCGGCTCGACGCTGGTCTACTTCCTCGCCTACCTCGTGGCAGCGACCGTCGTGGGCGCCCACCTGCTGGCGCGACGCGGCCTCGACGGCCTGGAGGCGGGTTCCTGGCTGGACCGCCGGCACGCCACGGTCGGCGACATCCTGTCGGTCACGTACACGCTGCGCTCACGGGCGAGGCTGCCCAAGCCCTGGCTGGAGGTCCACAGCCCATCGACGCTGCCCCTGGCCATCCCGGGACGGGTCATCTCGCTGGCGCCTCGAACGGAGCGCACGTGGGCAGCACGCGTGCCGCTGCCGCGACGAGGTCAATACCGCGTCGACCCCCTCGTGGTCCGCACCGGCGATCCCCTGGGCCTCTTCGAGTCGGTGGCGAGCGTGGGTCCCGGGGCCACGATCCTTGTCTATCCGCAGGTAGCACCCTTGCCCGCCTGGCACCTGCCGCCGGCCGCCATCGAGGCGGCGTCAGCGCGCGGACGTCAGGGCTCGCATGTCACGCCGGTGGTGACGAGCGTACGGCCCTACACCCCTGGGGACGCCTTCAACCGCATCCACTGGCGCTCGAGTGCCCGACACCAGGAGCTGCAGGTCAAGGAGTTCGACATCGAACCCTCGGCCGACCTGTGGATCTTCCTCGACCTGCACCGTGGGGTGCACGTCGGCACAGGCGAGACCGCCACCGTCGAGAGCGCGGTGCGCGTGGCTGCCGCGCTCGCCGGCCACGCCCTGGCCGATGGCCGAGGCGTGGGCATGGAAGCCGTCGGGGTGCGGCGGGCCGTCGTGGCCGCCGACCGCGGCGTCCGCCAGCGACACAAGATCCTCGGCCTGCTGGCCGTGGCAGAAGCGGAGGGTTCGACACCGCTCGTCGAGATGCTGCTGGAGAGCACCGGCCGGGCCCGTCGCGGCATGGTCGTCATGGTCGTCACGCCATCACTCGACGGCGCCTGGGTGCGTCCGCTTTCTGCCATGCGCGGCCGGGGAGTGGCACCCGTCGCCTGCCTCATCGATCCCCTGGCGCACCTGGCGCACCCGGCGCGCGGATCGTCCGGCGGAGACCAGGAGGCCCTCTCGGCAGCTGCCCGTGAGCCGCTCGAGCGAGCCATGCGCGCGCAGCTGCACAGCCTCGCGGAGCACGACGTGCGCGCCCACATCGTGGGGCCTGGCCGTCCCCTGGGTGAGCAACTGTTCGCCGGCCGTGGCATCGGCGGCTGGAGGGCGGCATGACCCCATCGCGTTGGCACTGGCCCAGCGTGCTGACGAGACCAGCGTCGGGCTGGTCGAGCCTGCTCCTCCTGCTGGGCATGCTGCTGGTGGTCGGCCTGGCAGTCGTGGACACCCGACCGCTGGTCCTCGGTACGGCGGGTACGACTGCGCTGCCGCTCGTGGCCCTCGTCTCCGCGGGGCTGGTGGGCTACCTGCTGGCGAGGAGCCGGATGGGAGTCGTACGGGCCCACGTGCTGGGGGCGGTGACTGGGGCGATCATCCTGCTCCTGGCAGGGACCGCGGCGGTTGGCCAGGCGGGCAGCCTGCCACTGACCGACCTGCGGCTCGTGCAGGAACACCTGGCGTTGCTCAGCGCCGCGGTCCAGGCGGAGCTGCGCCTCTTCCTCGGCACAGATGCGGTGCCGCCCACCACCCTCGCCTGCCTGGTGCTTGGGGCGTTGTGCTGGTCGATCGGCCAGTTCAGCGCCTTCAGCGTGTTCCGCTACCGGCGCGGCGGTCCCGCCGTCGTCGCCAGCGGCACGTTGCTGCTCCTCAACGAGGCCCTGCCAGCCACCGACCCCTCGCTGGACCGCCTGCCCGTCCTGTGGGCCCTGGCCCTCTTCGCCCTGCTGGCCCTGCTCCTGCTGGTGCGCCTGCAGCTCGCGGCACACGGATGGCAGTGGGCAAGGCGACAGGTCGCGACCAGCGCCGAGGTCGACCACCTCTTCCTGCGCGCGGGCGGGCTGTTCGCGGTGGTGGCCATCATCGCGGCGACATCCCTGACGGCCGTTGCCAGGGTGCCCGCCCAGAGCTTCGACGAAGGTGCCCTGCGCGGGCCCCTGGAGGACCTGCGCCATGAGGTCTCGCGCTGGCTGCGCCTCATCGCGGTGGACGTGACACCCCGAGAATCGACCACGTTGGAAGACCGGCTCAGGGTCGCCGATGCCTGGGAGCCGGGCGGCGGCGTGGCCTTCGCGGTGGACGTGGAGGGCAGCCTGCGTGGCAACTACTGGTGGCTCTCGGCCTTCTCGGACTTCGATGGGCGCGCCTGGTCGCGGGCAGAGACGACGGTCGACGAGGTGGCCGCCCTGGCACCCCTGCAGGTGCCCGTCGACGCCAGCGGGGCTGGCCCCTTCGAGGTGGTGGCGACCGTCACGCCGCGCCGCTCCGCCCTGGCCCTCGGCACCGTCATCGGCCCGAGCGAGCCGTGGGTGGTGAGTCGCGACGTCCGGGTGCGCAGCCTGGGCGATCGCGAGGGACTCACGGAGGTCACCTTCGCTGACGAGGTCCTGCGTGGCGGCAGCTACACGGTGACCTCCGCGGTGCACGACTACGAATCTGGAGAGGGCTCCCTGACGGCATCGGCCCTGAGAGCCACGGACAACGACTACCCAACGTGGATGGGCCGCTACCTGCGCGTGGACGCAGGCGCCTCGGGACCGCGGACCTCGCGACTGGCCACCGACATCCGGCTCGCCGCCGAGCGATCGGGGCTCGACAGCGCCTATGACCAGGCTCGGCTCCTGCAGGACAGGCTGCGCACGATGGACTACAGCAGCTCCGTGGCGGGCCTCTGCCAGCCGGGGGAGAACGTCCCCGAGTGCCTCCTGCGTACCGAGACCGGGTTCTGTCAGCACTTCGCGAGCACGATGGTGATGGTCCTGCGCGAACTGGAGATCCCGGCACGCCTCGTGAGCGGCTACCTCCCGGGACAGCGCGGTGCCGACGACCGCTACGACGTCCCGCAGCAGGCGCTGCATGCCTGGGTGGAGGTCTACTTCCCAGGCGTCGGCTGGGTGCGCTTCGACCCCACGCCCGGCGACCAGCTTCGCCGCTTCGCGCAGCTCCCGACCGACCTCGCGGAGGGCGAGCCGGTCGCCTCGCCGGGTCCGGCCGGCAGCGGCCCACCGGCCGAGGAGTCCGCGGCGGCCGACGCCCTTCAGGAGCCCAGCGCATCGCCGACCCTCGCAACGCCAACCCTGCCGGGCAGTGGCGGCGGCGACCCCTGGTCCACGCTGCTGCTTGCCCTGGGCATGGCAGGGCTCGTCCTGCTCGTCCTGACGGCCCTCCTGCTCGTGCGCCTGCGGCGTCTCCCGGAGGCCGACGGCGGCCTCGCCTACGGGCGCATCGCGGGACTCGCCACGCGCCTCGGGTATGGCCCGCACCCCTCCCAGACCGAGTTCGAGTACGCCGCCAGCCTGTCCGGCGCCCTGCCGTCGGTCAGGCAGGAGCTCTACCTCGTCGCTCACGCACGCGTGGAGAAGCGCTATGGCCTGCGGGACGTGGCCGGCGAGCGGCGCGCAGCCCTGCGCCACGCCTATGCGCGTATCCGGACGGCCATGCTGCGCCTGGGCTGGAGGTCAGGACGCCACGAGTAGTCCGCTCTGGCGCCAGCGCCCGGCGACCTCGTCACCGTGACGCCCTCAGCCGGCGGCCAGGTCGCGACGGTCAGCGGCGGCCGAGCGTGGTGATGTGCTCGTCGAGGTTGTGGGCGCGGAGCCGCGGCACGCCGGCGCTGGTGTCGAGGACGCTGATCGAGGCGAGGGCGAAGGGGAAAGACCAGTAGTGCTCGAGTCCGATGCCCAGCATGCCCAGTGCCAGGCAGCGCAGGATGCCGTCGTGAGCGACCACGATGCCCCAGGCGGGCGGGCGTCCGCTGGCGTGGGCGCCCTCGTAGCCCAGCACCGTGGACGCGGGCGTCATCGACGGGCCATTCGCTTCGGGCCGTCGACGTCCCCCGACAGGCGACTCCTCTTCCGGCGAGGGGAGGATGGTCCGCAGCGTCCGCTGGGCACGCTCGAAGGCCGTCGGCAGGGACTCGCCACCGGGCGCATGGTGGTGGATGGGGTCTTCCAGCCAGCCTTGCAGCTGACGGGGATAGTGGTCACGGACCTCCTCGAGCGTGAGGCCCTCCCACTCGCCCTGGCTCAACTCCAGCAGCGTATCCAGCGGCAGCAGCGGTGCATCCGCCTCGCGAGCCTCGTGGATGGCCTGGGCGGTCTCCGCGGCGCGTCGCAGCGGAGAGTGCCAGATGGCCACCGGCGGCGTATCCGGGAGCGGCAGCGATGGCGGGGCTGCCGGCGCCGCCAGTCGGGCACCGATGGCCGTGGCCTGGCGTCGACCCGCGTCGGTGAGCGGTGTATCGCCCCGGCCCTGGAAACGACCCTCGGCGAGCCACGTGGACTCGCCGTGCCGGACGAGGGCCAGGATGGTGGGCGCGGTCACCCCGGCGCGTCGAGGCTGATGAGCCAGACGTCCAGCATGGCGTCGTAGGAGCGGATGCGTTCGAGCGCTGCCTCCGGCACCTGCTCGTCGAGAGCCAGGATCATGAAGGCGATGGAGCGCTTGTCGGAGCGGCCCAGGTGCATGGCGCTGATGTTGACGTCAGCCTCGCCGAGGGTCTGACCCACGAGACCGATGGCACCGGGGCGATCCTCGTGCCGGGAGACGAGCATGTGTGCCGATGGCGCCAGGTCGATCTCGTAGCCGTCGAGCGACACCAGGCGCGACTCGCCAGAGGCCACGGTGCCGGCCACCGAGCGGTCCCCCCGGAGCGTCAGCAGCGACGAGTAGCGGCCGGACTCCGGGGTCTTGTGCACGGC
>JBFYUV010000023.1:0-3007 GCA_041299865.1 Chloroflexota bacterium | reverse complement strand
GTCGCGGCCGAGATCGGCGACTACGCCGGAGTGGTCTACCGCCGCGCGGCGCAGAGGCCCTCAGCGTCCGTGGACCCCGGGGAGTATGCGGCGAGGATGGCCTTCCAGGCCTACATCGAGGGCGGCAACCCCGAGACTCTGCTGGCTGCCGACGAGGCGCTGGCTGCAGCCATGGACGCAGGCATCCGGTCGCCAGTCATCCTGGCAATGCGTGGAAGCACCCGCGCCGTGCAAGCCGCCTACGGGATGTCCACGGACCAGGAGGCAGACCTGGCCGTGGCTGAGCAGCTGGCGCGAGAGGCACTGGCTGAGGATCCCGGAATCGGTCACGCACACGTGGTGCTCGGCACGGTCGCCCTCACCCGGCACCAGTGGGACCTTGCCCGGATGCACGCAGGGGACGCGGCGCTGGCCAGCCCTTTCCACCCAACTATCCTCGCCGCCGCGGGCTCGCTGATCGCCTACGCCGGGGATTGGGAGCAGGGCGTGGCACTGCTGCGGGAATCCCTACGGCTGAACCCGCTGCACCCCGGCTACATGCACAGACTCCTTGCCCAGGACCGACTCATGGTCGACGACGATGCGGCAGCGCTGGCTGAGTCCAGCCTCATCCACGCTCCCGGCGGGATCTGGGGTCCACTTCTCCGGGCCATGGCGCTCGACGGCCTCGGGCACCAGGATCAGGCGCGACGCGAGATGGATGCGGTGTTGGCGATCGAGCCGACGTTCCTCGACGACCCGGTGGCGACGTTCACCCGCTACGCCACCCTGACCGACGCGCAGGTCGGCGCATTGCTGCGCCACCTCGAGGCCTTCCGGACACCTGCGGACGGCTGACCGCCCTGCTCGACCTGTCCCGCTCGCTGCCGCATGGGATGGAGGGAGGTCAGCAGCCTCCTCATCACCCCGGCGATGAAGCCGATGGCCTGCAACGACAGGTGACGGTCGAAGGGGTGTCGAGGCCGCGCTGCGAGCCGCTGGAGCACAGGGGACGTTCATGAGGGGGACACCATGTCCTCCAGACGCTGATGGGCCCTCGCTCTCGCGAGCGGGGGCCCATCAGCGTGCCGTCGGCTACTGGCCCAGTTCGACGCTCTCCAGCATGGCCGGCAGGTCGTTTGCGCGGAAGACGGGTTCCAGCGTGCCGGCGTCGGAGTACAGGCCGGTGATCACGTAGGTGCCGTCCTTGTCACTGAAGGCATACGCGTCGATCCCGGCTCCCGGGCTGTACCCGTCGGCGGTCCCGGTGAAGTGACGCGAGGGCCGGCCCGCGATCTTCGGTCCGTCGGTGATCTCACCGACCGGCGTGAAGCTCTCAAGGAGCTTCGTGAGATCGGTGAGGGCCGTGTCGGGATCCGGCTTGGCCAGCGCCTGCATGAGCACCAGGGTCGTCCCTGCCTGGTACTGACCCGGACCCTGCTCGATCAGGCCCACGGGCAGGGTAGCGGTCAGCGACGCCTTGCCGTCCTCGCTGGTGACGGTCGGGGTGGGGGCGACGAGCATGCCCGTGCTCGGGTCGATGCACGAGGTGTCCAGTGTCGACGTCGGATCGTCGGCGAACGCAGCAAGGATCTGCACCGCGCAAGGGTTACTGGGAACCAGGACGTGCTTGCCACCGGGGATCGTGACGTTGGTGACCTTCGTGAGGCCGTCGACAACCGTGTCGCCGCCCGAGACCGGAGTGAAGGGATCCAGGCCGCCCTGGATCAGGAGCGTCGGGAGGTCACCGGCCAGCGGGGCGTCCGTCGAGTCGGGGAGCTGGGTCAGGCCCAGCGCCTCGCAGGCATCGGCGTCGCGCGTCGCCTGGTCGGCAACCAGTCCCGCGTAGAGCGGGTCGACCCCATCGGTGGCGGCGGCGATGTCCGCCTGCGTCATCGGGTCGTCCGAGCAGTTGATCGCGTAGTGCTGGATGTTCGCCGTGTCCTCCGGCTCCAGACGCGCGGCGACCAGCGGGGCAAGGGCGTACTGAAGGTCACCACCACTCATCCGGTAGACGACGGAGGGGAGCTTCTGGTTGAAGCCCGCCTGCACCATGGCGTCCGAGAGGGCCGCCATCGCCGTCTGGCCGTTCACCACGACGTCGGTGGGCGTGCCGTCAACGTCGACAGAGAGCGTCACGGGCGACGCGTTGAGGGAGTCCACGACCGTGCGAAGCTCACCCTCGGGATCGGGGTAGGCCGCGTTGCAGGCCTCATCGGCCGCGCAGGCGTCCCAGATCTGGGTGAACGAGCCGGGGATGTCGGTGACCTGGATCATCTTGGTCGCCGTCAGGGGCACGACACCGTCGAGGGCCACACCGGCGACCAGGTCAGGATGCTCCTTCGCGACGAACTGGCCCAGCTGGGTGCCGTAGGAGGCGCCGTAGTAGACGATCTTGTCGTATCCGAGCGCCGCGCTGATGTCCGCGACGTCCGCCGCATTCTCGCTGGTCGTGTAGGCGGTCAGATCGACCCCCTGGGCCGTGAGATCGTCGATGCAGGCCTGGTACGCGGTATCTCGAGCCTCGCGGATCTCCTCATCTGTGGACCCGGCCAGCAGGCCAGCAGGCCCGGCCTCGTTGTAGGCGGGGCAGTCGAGGAACGGCTCGGCGAGCTTGGTCCCTCGCTGGGTGAAGTAGACGAAGTCGTGGTTCTGGAGCAGAGGCTCGTGCAGCCCAACGCTGGCCTGCGTCGCCGTCATCCCCGGGCCACCTGGGCCACCCGAACCGCGCACCACCGGAAGACCGGGGTTGTCGCCGGATGCCTTCACCCGCAGGACGGCCAGCGTGATGGTGCGATCGCTGCCACTCGTGCGGTTCTCCGGCACTGTGACGTATCCGCAGTCGGCGACCTCCGCGAAGGAGGGGTCGAGACCGAGGGTCTCGCAGCCCACGGTCTCGAACGCCGCCGGCGGCTGCGTGACCTGGGCGGGTTCACCGCCCTGGTTCGTGCACGCCGACAGGAGCAATGCGGCGCCGGCGAGAACTGCGGGTCCCACGAATGTCTTGCGGCGCACGATGACTCCGGAC
>JBFYUV010000020.1:0-11011 GCA_041299865.1 Chloroflexota bacterium | reverse complement strand
GCCCGTCCTGGGGCCAGGCATCCAACGAGGTACGACGAGACGAACCGATGGCCAAAAAGATCCGCACCATCCTGACCCTCCAGCTGCCCGCCGGGAAGGCCACGCCCGCCCCGCCCGTGGGCACGGCGCTCGGTCCGCATGGCATCAATATCGTCGACTTCACCAAGACCTACAACGAGCGCACCGCCGCCCAGAGCGGCCAGATCATCCCTGCCCGCATCACCATCTTCGAGGACCGCAGCTTCACCTTCGTCCTCAAGACGCCACCCGCGGCCGACCTGCTGCGCAAGGCGGCCGGCGTGGAGCGGGGCTCGGCAACCACCGGTCGCCAGACCGTGGGCCGCGTCACGCGCGCCCAGCTGCTCGAGATCGCCGAGGTCAAGAAGGTCGACCTCAACGCCAACGATGCGGCCATGGCCGCGCGCATCATCGAGGGCACCGCGCGCTCGATGGGCATCGACATCGTCGACTAGGAGTCATGGGCCGCCGTCCGCCAGCCGGTGCGGACGGAGCGGCAAGCTGCGGGCCTGCCCGCACCGGCACGTCCACCCCGCGTCACCAGGGGGAGGCCGACCAGGCCGCACGGAGAGGATCGATCTACATGGGCAAGCACGGCAAGCGTTACCAGGAAGCCGCCAAGCTCGTCGAGCGCGGCAGGATCTATGAGCCACAGGAGGCCATGGCGCTCCTCAAGGAGACCTCCACGGTCAAGTTCGACCCGTCGGTCGAGGCCCACATCCGCCTTGGCGTGGATCCTCGCCACGCCGACCAGATGGTGCGTGGCACGGTGGCCCTGCCGCACGGCACGGGCAAGGTGGTGCGCGTGGCGGTCTTCGCGCAGGGTGACAAGGCCGCCGAGGCGACCTCGGCTGGCGCCGACGTCGTGGGCGCCGAGGACCTCGCCGCCCGCATCGAGGCCGGCTGGCTGGAGTTCGATGTGGCCGTGGCGACGCCGGACATGATGGGCAGCGTGGGCAAGCTCGGCCGGATCCTCGGCCGCCGCGGCCTCATGCCCAATCCCAAGGCCGGCACCGTCACATTCGACCTCGCGCGGGTCATCACCGAGCTCAAGGGCGGTCGCATCGAATTCAAGGTGGACAAGGGCGGCATCATCCATGTGCCCTTCGGCAAGGCCACCTTCGAGGCAGAGCAGCTCGCGGACAACCTGGCTGCTCTGACCGACGCCATCAATCGTGCCCGGCCCAAGGAGGCCAAGGGCCAGTACTTCAGGAGCCTCACCGTGGCGTCCACCATGGGTCCCGGCATCCGCGTGGATGTCCCGGGCCTCCTGGCCAGGGCGGCCGCCTGAGCGCAGCGGGCGGGAGCCCGCGTCCAGCCAGCGATGGGCCTCGGCCCATCACAAGGGAATAGTGTTCCGCCAGAGACAGCGATGCGTCCGCGGGCACCCTCGGGTGCCTGGCCGCGGCCGGGGCGACCCGGCCGTCGGACCGGACCGAAATCGTCGACCGGACCGCTCACGCGGGGACGCCGACGGGCACGCCAAGGCAGGTGTCGAGCCGTGACCTCCGCGTCCGGATGCTGCAGTCGCAGCGACACTCCTGTGCGGGACCCACAGGGGTAGTCGCGCCAGCGGCACTCCACCAGGAAGGAGGTCATATGCCCACAGAAGCCAAGCAGGCTGACATCGCTGAGCTCGTCGAGCTCCTGAAGGAGGCGAACACCACGATCGTCTCCGATCATCGCGGCCTGACCGTGGCTGAACTGTCCAAGGTGCGCAGGGACCTGCGCGACAAGGACATCCGCTACCGCGTCGTCAAGAACCGCCTGGCCCGCATCGCGGCCGAGCAGGCCGGACGACCGGAGCTCATCCCGCTGTTGACCGGCCCCAGCGCGCTGGCCGTCGGCGGCAGCGACGAATCGTCGCTGGCCAAGGGCCTCATCGACGCCACACGCTCCTTCAAGGTGGAGATCCGCGGTGCCGCCCTGGGTGGCCAGACGGTCGACGCCGCGGGCGTCACGGCTCTCGCGGCTCTGCCCCCGCGCGACGTGCTTCTCGCCCAGCTGGCCGGGGCCATGGCTTCGCCGCTGAGCACCATGGCCGGCCTCTTCGCGGCTCCGCTGCGTAACCTCGGCTACGGGCTGGTGCAGCTCAAGGAGCGGCGCGAGTCTGCTCCGACCGCCTGAGCGCCCGCCGGGCTCCAGGCCAACGACCCCCACGGACCTACCTGACCAGCATCACGAAAGGAACGAGACATCATGGCCAGCAAGCTCTCCCAGACTGACATCCTCGAGGCCATCGACGGCATGACCGTGCTCGAGCTCTCCGCGTTCATCAAGGCCTTCGAAGAGCGCTACGGTGTGACCGCGGCCGCTCCCGCGGCCGCTGCCGTCGCTGCCCCCGCGGCCGCGGCAGAGGCCGAGGCGGTCGAGGAGCAGACCGAGTTCTCAGCCATCCTGGCCGAGGTCGGCCCCAACAAGATCCCCGTCATCAAGGTCGTGCGCGAACTCACCGGCCTTGGCCTCAAGGAGGCCAAGGACCTCGTGGACGCGGCTCCCAAGCCCGTCAAGGAAGGCGTCGACAAGGCCGAGGCCGAGAAGATCAAGGCGGCCCTCGAAGAGCAGGGCGCCAAGGTCGAGATCAAGTAGCCCTCGCTCTCCGGTGATGAGGGAGGCCGCAGCGGCCTCCCTCATCCGCCGTCCGTGCTGCCTCATGGCCAGCACGGCGGCAGCCGGGGTGCTGCTCCCCGGTGCGGCTGGCGCGTGGCCGGCGGCCGGTGGAGGGTCTGGCGCTGCCGTCCTCAGGGACCGGCCGTTTGACCGGTCCTCGCTTTCGCGGTACCATACGCGGTCGGTGAGCGCGGCCCCTGTTCTCTTGATGACCCTCCCTGTCGGATTCCCGTGCCTTGTTCGCCTCGATGCCGAGGCAGGAGTGCCCCATGACCGTGTCTGAAGTCGATCGTCTGCGTGCGCCCATGCCCCTGGAGCGCGAGCGCTACGCCCGGATCCCTGAGGTCCTGCCCATCCCCGACCTGATCGAGCTTCAGCGCACCTCCTACGACTGGTTCGTGGAGCACGGCCTGCGGGACCTGCTCGACGAGATCAGCCCCATCTCGGATTTCACCGGCAAGTCCATGGAGCTGCACTTCAATCGCTACGAGTTCGGCGATCCCAAGTACGACCAGCTCGAATGTCGCGCCCGTGACCTGACCTACAGCAAGCCACTCTACGTGGATGTCGAGCTCGTCGTCCACGAGACCGGCGAGCACATCGCACAGCGCGTCTACATGGGCGACTTCCCGACCATGACAGAGCGCGGCACCTTCATCATCAACGGTGCCGAGCGCGTCGTGGTCAGCCAGCTGGTGCGCTCCCCGGGCGTCTACTACACGGCCACCGAGGACCCCAACACCGGCCGCCGCCTCTTCAGCGCCAAGGTCATCCCCAACCGGGGCGCCTGGCTGGAGTTCGAGACGGCCGCCCGAAATCAGCTCTACGTGAAGGTCGACCGCAAGCGCAAGCTGGAGGCCACCAAGCTCCTGCGCGCCGTGGGCTACGAGTCCAACGACGAGATGCTGGCCCTCTTCGCCAAGGTGGACAGGGGTGAGGTCAGCTACATCAGCGAGACGCTCGAGCGAGACGCCACCAGCACGCGCATGGAGGCCCTCATCGAGGTCTACAAGAAGCTTCGGCCGGGCGATCCGCCCACCGGTGACAACGCCGAGAAGCTCGTCGAGTCGCTCTTCTTCAACTTCCGTCGCTACGATCTGGGCCGCGTCGGTCGCTACAAGCTCAACAAGAAGCTGGGCGCGGTGGCTGACCGCATGGGCATCAAGCTGCCCGAGGTCGAGCGCACCATCACGCGGGAGGACATCGCCGTCATCGTCGGGCACCTCATCGAGCTCGACAACGGCCTGGGCAGCGCGGATGACATCGACCACCTCGGCAACCGCCGCATCCGCGCCAATGGCGAGCTGATCCAGAACGCCTTCCGCGTCGGCCTGCTGCGCATGGAGCGGGTCGTCAAGGAGCGCATGACCATCCAGGAGCCGGAGAAGGCGACGCCCAACGTGCTCGTCAACATCCGCCCCGTGGTGGCGGCCATGAAGGAGTTCTTCGGCGGCAGCCAGCTCTCCCAGTTCATGGACCAGACCAACCCGCTCGCGGAGCTCACCAGCAAGCGTCGCCTCTCCGCGCTGGGTCCCGGCGGCCTCTCGCGCGAGCGCGCCGGCTTCGACGTCCGCGACGTCCACCACAGCCACTACGGGCGCATCTGCCCCATCGAGACGCCTGAAGGCCCCAACATCGGCCTCATCGGCTCGCTGGCGACCTATGGGCGTATCAACCAGTACGGCTTCATCGAGACGCCCTACCGCAAGGTCAAGCGCAGCGTCGACCACAAGGACAAGGACATCCTCTCGGAGATCGCCGGCGCGGACGTCGTGACGGCGGACGGCAAGGTGGTCCTGGCCAAGGGCCAGCCCTTCACGGAGGCCGCCGCGGCGGAGCTCAAGGGCCAGAAGGTGAAGGCCTTCCCCGTCAAGCCCCGCGTCACCTCGGAGATCGAGTACCTGGCTGCCTACGACGAGGAAGAGAAGTACGTGGCGCAGGCCAATGCGCACCTTGACGAGCACGGCTACTTCGTCGACCAGAAGGTGCCGGCCCGCCACCTCGACCAGTTCCCCGAGGCTCGCCCCGAGCAGATCGACTACATGGACGTGAGTCCCAAGCAGGTCGTCTCGGTGGCCACGGCGCTCATCCCCTTCCTCGAGCACGACGACGCCAACCGCGCCCTCATGGGTTCCAACATGCAGCGCCAGGCGGTGCCGCTCCTGGAGCCGGAGGCGCCCATCGTGGGCACCGGCATGGAGGCGCGCGCCGCGCGCGACTCAGGCCAGGTCGTCGTGACCCGCGGGGCCGGCGTGGTGACCTCCGTCACGGCCGACCGCATCATGGTCGAGGAGGACTCCGGCGACCTGCGCGAGTACCCGCTCGAGAAGTTCGTGCGCTCCAACCAGGGCACCTGCATCAACCACCGCCCCGTCGTACAGGTGGGCATGCGCGTGGCCGCGGATGCCGTGCTGGCGGACTCCTCCTCCACGGACGCTGGTGAGCTGGCCCTTGGCCGCAACATCCTGGTGGCGTTCATGAGCTGGGAGGGCGGCAACTACGAGGACGCCATCGTCGTCAGCGACCGCCTCGTGCGGGAGGACCTCTTCACCAGCATCCACATCGAGAAGCACGAGCTGGAATCGCGAGACACGAAGCTCGGTCCCGAGGAGATCACCCGGGACATCCCCAACGTCGGCGAGGACTCGCTCAAGGACCTCGACGAGGACGGCATCGTCTACATCGGGGCCGAGGTGCAGCCCGGTGACATCCTGGTCGGCAAGATCACGCCCAAGGGCGAGACCGAGCTGACCGCCAGGAGCGCCTCCTGCGCGCCATCTTCGGCGAGAAGGCCCGTGAGGTGAAGGACTCCAGCCTGCGCCTGCCCCATGGCGAGCGCGGCAAGGTCGTGGACATCCGCGAGTTCAACCGCGACAACGGCGACGAGCTTCCGCCCGGTGTCAACCGCCTCATCCGTGTCAGCGTGGCGGCCAAGCGCAAGATCTCGGTGGGCGACAAGATGGCCGGCCGCCACGGCAACAAGGGCGTGGTGGCCAAGATCCTGCCCCAGGAGGACATGCCCTTCCTGCCTGACGGCACGCCGGTGGACATCATCCTCAACCCCCTGGGCGTGCCCAGCCGCATGAACATCGGCCAGATCCTGGAGACGCACCTGGGCTGGGCCCTCCACGAGCGAGGCCGAAGGGAGGGGCGTCTCATCAAGGCCGCCACGGCCGTCTTCGACGGGGCCAGCGAGAAGCAGATCGAGCAGGCGCTGCTCGACGCCGGCCTGCCCGTGACGGGCAAGGTGCGGCTCCGCGATGGCCGCTCGGGCGAGCCCTTCGACCGCGAGGTCACGGTGGGCTACATCTACATGCTGAAGCTGCATCACCTCGTGGAGGACAAGATCCACGCCCGCTCCACTGGCCCCTACAGCCTCATCACCCAGCAGCCGCTGGGCGGCAAGGCCCAGTTCGGTGGCCAGCGCTTCGGCGAGATGGAGGTCTGGGCCCTTGAAGCGTATGGCGCGGCCAACATCCTCCAGGAGCTGCTGACCGTGAAGTCGGACGACGTCATGGGTCGCGTGCAGACCTACGAGGCCATCGTCAAGGGCGAGGACATCCAGCCGCCCGGCGTGCCGGAGTCCTTCAAGGTGCTCATCAAGGAGCTCCAGAGCCTGGGGCTCAACGTGGAGATCCTCAACGAGAACGAGGAGGAGATCCACTTCGCCGAGGACCCCTCGGCCTACCCGCTGCCTGACCTGGGCGGCATCAACCTGGCCGGTTTCGAGGACTGAACGACGTAGCGAGGGCCGTTGGGCCCGGAGTCCGCTCCGGGTCGCCCGCGCATCCCGCATCGCTGACCGTGCTGCGGCTGAAGGAGAACGATGCTCGAGGTCAACAACTTCAACGCCATCCGCATCTCGCTGGCGTCGCCGGACCAGGTCCGCGATTGGTCGAAGGGTGAGGTCACCAAGCCCGAGACCATCAACTACCGCACCCTGCGCCCGGAGAAGGACGGGCTCTTCGACGAGCGCATCTTCGGTCCCTCGCGGGACTGGGAGTGCTACTGCGGCAAGTACAAGCGCATCCGCTACAAGGGCATCATCTGCGACAAGTGCGGCGTGGAGGTCACCCGCGCCAAGGTCCGCCGCGAGCGCATGGGCCACATCCAGCTGGCCAGCCCCGTCAGCCACATCTGGTACTTCAAGGGCACGCCCAGCCGGCTCGGCATCCTTCTCGACATCAGCCCTCGCAACCTGGAGGGTGTCCTCTACTTCGCCAAGTACCTCGTCACCTGGGTCGACGAGGACGCCCGCAGCAAGCTGCTTCAGCAGCTCGATGACGAGGCCGCCGGCCGTGGAGGACGTGGGGGCCAAGCCCTGGCCGACCTCGAGGATCGCCTGAGCGCGGACATCAACAAGCTCTCGGACGAGCTCAACGCAGACCTGGAACGCTTCAAGAAGGAACGCGAGCAGGAGCGCGAGACGCGCACCGCCCAGCTCGTCGAGGCGCAGCAGGCCACGGAGGCCAAGCTCAAGGCGCTGGGCTCGACGGCGGCGGAGGAGGCCATCGTCTTCGAGGAGACCGGAGAGGTCCTCGTGGCCGCCGGCGAGAAAGCCACCAAGACCACCTCGGCCAGCCTGCGCAAGCTGACCGCGGAGCTGGTGGAGCGCATCAACGATGACATCCAGGCCCGCGAAACGCAGGAAGAAGCCGCCGTCCAGCAGCGTATCGAGGACGCCCGGCTCGAGATGAGCGCCACGCTCGAGGCCGAGCAGGAGCGCCTCAAGGTGGACGCCGAGGGTCTCAAGGAGGAGATCCGCCGCGCCAAGGATGAGATCACCCGCCTGCACGCCGGTGACCTCCTGCCGGAGTCGTCACTGGACGGCTGGAACTACCGCGACCTTGACCGCAAGTACGGCAGCGGCATCCGCGGCGGGCAGCGGCTCTTCGGTGCCGGCATGGGCGCTGAGGCCGTCCGCGAACGCATCGTCCGCCTCGACCTTGAGACCCTGGCCCGGGAGCTTCACTCGGAGGTCCGCACCAGCTCAGGCATGCGCCGCAAGAAGGCCATCAAGCGGCTGCGCCTCATCGAGGCCTTCCGCCGCTCCGGCGCTCGGCCCGAGTGGATGATCCTCTCGGTCCTGCCGGTCATCCCGCCGGACCTGCGCCCCATGGTCCAGCTCGATGGCGGCCGCTTCGCCACCTCTGACCTCAACGACCTCTATCGCCGCGTCATCAACCGCAACAACCGCCTCAAGCGACTGCTGGAGCTGGGTGCGCCGGAGATCATCATCCGCAACGAGAAGCGCATGCTCCAGGAGGCCTGCGATGCGCTGATCGACAACGGCCGACGCGGCCGGGCCATCGCCGGCACCGGCAACCACCGCCTCAAGAGCCTCTCCGACATGCTCAAGGGCAAGCAGGGCCGCTTCCGCCAGAACCTGCTGGGCAAGCGCGTCGACTACTCCGGCCGCTCGGTCATCGTGGTCGGCCCGGACCTCAAGCTGCACCAGTGCGGCCTGCCCAAGAAGATGGCCCTCGAGCTCTTCAAGCCCTTCGTCATGCGCCAGCTGGTGGAGAAGGGCTTCGCCCACAACATCAAGTCGGCCAAGCGCATCGTGGAGCGCGTCCAGGATGAGGTCTGGGATGTCCTTGAAGAGGTCATCCAGGATCACCCGGTGCTCCTCAACCGCGCCCCCACCCTGCACCGCCTGGGCATCCAGGCCTTCATGCCCAAGCTCGTCGAGGGCTCCGCCATCCAGATCCACCCGCTCGTCTGCTTCGCCTTCAACGCGGACTTCGACGGCGACCAGATGGCCGTGCACGTGCCCCTCAGCAAGGCTGCCCAGGATGAGGCTCGCGAGATGATGCTCTCGACGGCCAACCTCCTGTCGCCTTCCGACGGCGCCCCCGTGGTGGCCCCCACGCAGGACATGATCCTGGGCTGCTTCTACCTGACCATGAACGCGGCCGTGCCCATCGAGGGCCCCGTGCCGACCTTCCTGACCGACCGCGACGCGCTGCTGGCCTTCGAGCTGGGCGGCATCGATACGCGTGACACGATCGATTCACTGCCCGGCCACAAGGTGCTCAGCCTGCGCCTGCACACGCCGGTGCGCGTGCAGAGCGTCACCAGCTGGGACGAGCAGGCCCAGGACTACGTGGAGCGCTCGCTGGAGACGACCATCGGCCGCCTCATCTTCAACCAGATCCTGCCGCCGCGGCTGCGCTATGCCGACAAGACCAACCGGCCCATGAACCGCTCCGCGTTGCGCGAGGTCGTGGCCGACTGCTACCACGTGCTCGGCCGCAACGAGACCGCACACCTGGTGGACGGCATCAAGACGGTCGGCTTCCGCTATGCCACGCAGGGCGGCATGACCATCGCCGTGGACGACATCCGCGTGCCGGCCAGCAAGCCGGCCCTGCTCGCCGAGGCCGACGGTCGCGTCAAGGCCATCGACGAGCAGTATCAGCGCGGCCTCATCACCGAGGAGGAGCGCTACACCAGCGTCGTCAGCGTCTGGAAGGAGACCACCCAGAAGGTCGGCGACGCGATGATGGACGGTCTTGACCCCGAGGGCTCGGTGACGATGATGACGTCGTCCGGCGCACGCGGCAACAAGGGCAACATCGGTCAGCTGGGCGGCATGCGCGGCCTCATGGCTGACCCCTCGGGCCGCATCATCGACGTGCCCGTGCGCTCCAACTTCCGCGAGGGCATGACCGTCCTTGAGTACTTCATCTCTACGCACGGCGCCCGCAAGGGTCTCGCCGACACCGCCCTCCGCACCGCCGACTCCGGCTACCTGACGCGGCGCCTCGTGGACGTCGCCCAGGACGTCATCACCCGCGATGACGACTGCCGCACCGAAGAGGGCACCTGGATCACCCGCACTGAGACCGAGGAGTTCGCAGGCTCGGAGGCGGACGCCTTCATGCGGCGCCTCGTGGGCCGTTTTGCGGCCGGGCCTGTGAACAAGCCGGCCGCTCGCAAGAAGGACAAGCCCATCGTCGAGCGGGACCAGGAGATCAGCGAGGACCTCGCCCGCGAGATCGATGCCGCCGGCATCGACGCCGTCGCGGTGCGCTCACCGCTCACCTGCCAGTCGCGCTACGGCGTCTGCCGCAGGTGCTACGGCCGCAACCTGGCCACCGGCCAGCTGGTCGGCATCGGCGAAGCCGTGGGCATCATCGCCGCGCAATCCATCGGCGAGCCCGGCACGCAGCTGACCATGCGCACCTTCCACACCGGTGGCGTGGCCGGCATGGACATCACGGCCGGCCTCCCGCGCGTGGAGGAGCTCTTCGAAGCGCGCATGCCCAAGGGCAAGGCCGAGATCAGTCACATCGATGGCGTCGTCGAGATCCTTGAAGGAGAGGACAGCAGCCGCCGCGTGAAGGTCACCAGCCGGGAGGCCTTCGACGTGCCCATCAAGCTTTCCGCCGGGCACGAGCGACTGGTGGCCGACGGGGACGCTGTCGACGCCGACCAGATCATCGCCCGCCTCGAGCGGGAAGGCGAGGAGCCCGATGAGGTCCGAGCGCCCGAGGCAGGCCTCGTGACCTCCACCGAGGAGGGTCTCAAGATCGCCGGAGAGGACGTCGTCGAGCGCGAGTACCTCATCCCCCACAACGCCAAGCTGATGGTCCAGGATGGCCAGCAGATCCGGGCCGGCGACCAGATCACCGATGGTCCCGTGAACCCGCAGGAGTACCTCGAGACCCGTGGCCGGGACGCCGTGCAGCGCTACCTCGTCAAGGAGGTGCAGCGCGTCTACCGCAGCCAGGGCGTGACCATCAACGACAAGCACATCGAGATCATCGTGCGCCAGATGCTCCGCAAGGTGCGCATCGACCAGCCCGGTGACACCGAGCAGCTGCCCTTCGAGCTCATCGACCGTTTCGAGTTCGAGGACATCAACGACCACGTCCTGGCCGAGGGCGGTGAGCCCGCCACCGCGGAGACCGTCCTGCTGGGCGTCACCAAGGCGTCACTCAACACCAACAGCTTCCTGGCCGCGGCTTCCTTCCAGGAGACCACCCGGGTGCTGACCGAGGCCGCCATCAACGGCGCCAAGGACAACTTGATCGGCCTCAAGGAGAACGTCATCATCGGCAAGCTCATCCCGGCGGGTACGGGCGCCCCGGCCAACATCGCGGCTCGCCGCGAGGCTGATCGTCGCGCCGCCGCGGAGGCTCTGGCCGGCGGCGAGCTGCCCGAGGGCTTCGGCGAGGAGTACAACGTCTTCCTTGCCGAAAGCGGCGGGGCCAGCGAGGACGAGCTCGTCGCCAACCCGTTCCTGGAGGCGGCCGCCGGGGCCGCGGAGGAGCGGAGCGACGACGAGCTGGACGTCAACCCCTTCCTGGCCGATGACGATGGCACGGAGGGCGAGGACGTCCTCGAGGAGGACGGCCCGGCCGAACGCGACTGATGA
>JBFYUV010000019.1:0-3881 GCA_041299865.1 Chloroflexota bacterium | reverse complement strand
CGTATCGTCACGCCGGCCGTGGGTAACGAGTTCATCGCCATGATCAAGGACTCGGCCCTCGTCTCGTTCATCGGCGTGCAGGAGCTCATGTGGCGGGCCAGCACCGTCGGCAAGTCCAAGTTCCACAACTTCGAGACGCTGCTGCTGGCGGCGGCCGTGTACTGGGTCCTGACCGTGGTCTTCTCCTACTTCCAGGAGCGCCTCGAGCGGCGCATGGCCCGGAGTGACCGCTGATGGTGGCCCTGGGTGACGTGGTCATCGAGGCCACCGCCATCGAGAAGTGGTTCGGCGCCACGCACGTCCTGCGTGGCGTCAGCCTGGCCGTGCGCCAGCACGAGACGATCATGCTCATCGGCCGCTCCGGCTCTGGCAAGACGACGTTCCTGCGCTGCCTCAACTTCCTGGAGGAGCCCACGGTGGGCGAGGTGCGACTGGGCGACCTGCATGTGGAGGCGGACCCGCTGCAGCGCCAGGGCCGTGCCCGCCGCTCTCAGATCCGCCAGATCCGCACGCAGATGGGCATGGTCTTCCAGGGCTTCAACCTCTTCCCGCACATGACGGTCCTCGAGAACTGCATCGAGGCGCCCATGGCCGTCAAGAAGGTGCCTCGCAAGCAGGCCATCGAGACGGCGGAGCGCTTCCTCGAGAAGGTCCAGATGGTCGACAAGCGTGACGCGTATCCGTCCCGCCTGTCCGGCGGCCAGCAGCAGCGCGCCGCCATCGCGCGCGCCCTCTCCATGGAGCCCAAGGTGCTCCTCTTCGACGAGCCCACCAGCGCCCTGGACCCGGAGCTCATCGGCGAGGTCATCGTGGTCATGGAGCAGCTCGCCCACGAGGGCTCCACGATGATCGTCGTCTCGCACGAGATGGCCTTCGCGCGGGAGGCGGCCGACCGGGTCATCTACCTGGAGGGCGGCGTGGTGGTCGAGGAGGGCCCTCCGGAGCAGGTCCTCGACGAGCCTCGCCAGGAGGCCACGCGCCAGTTCCTGCGCCGCTTCCTCAGCGAGGGCGCCCGGGCGCCAACGGCCGACGACCCCCACCCGGTGTCCCCGTTCTGACCTGGGGCCGCCCCCGCCTGACCGTGGCCGCGCGTCTGGATGGCAGGCGCCGTCGTCCCGGTATCCCGGGATCGGACGTCAGATCTCGCCCAGGTAGGAGCGGCGCACGTTCTCGTTGGCGGCCAGCCCGGCGGCCGAATCGGCCAGGATGATGTTGCCCGTCTGCAGCACGTAACCGCGGTCGGCGATGGCCAGCGCCTGGCTGGCGTTCTGCTCCACGAGCATGATGGCGGTCCCGGCGCGATGGATGGCCACGATCGTCTCGAAGATGAGCTCCACCAGGTTGGGGGCGAGTCCCATGGAGGGTTCGTCCAGGAGCAGGATGCGTGGCGTGGCCATGAGCGCGCGGCCCATGGCCAGCATCTGCTGCTCGCCGCCAGAGAGGGTGCCGGCCACCTGGCCCGCACGTTCCTTGAGCCTTGGGAACATGGTGTAGGCGCGCTCGATGCCGGCCACCACGGCCGCCTTGTCGTTCACCGAGTAGGCGCCCATGCGCAGGTTCTCCTCGATGGTCAGGCGGGCGAAGACGCGCCGCCCCTCCGGGACCTGCACCACGCCCAGCGTCACGACGTCATGGGAGGGCACCGTTGTGAGGTCGCGGCCGTCGAAGGTGACCGATCCACTGCGCGGACGCAGCAGCCCGCTGATGGTGTTGAGCGTGGTCGTCTTGCCGGCGCCGTTGGCACCGATGAGCGTCACGATCTCCCCTTCGTCCACGGTCAGCGAGATGCCCCGCAGGGCATGGATGCTGCCGTAGTAGGTGTTGAGGTCGCCGATCTCGAGCAGGGCCATGGTCAGGCCTCTCCCGCGGCCGCTGCAGCCGCGGCCTCTCCGGCGGCCTTGCCCAGGTAGGCCTCGATGACCCGCTGGTCACGCTGGATCTCGGCCGGTGTGCCCTCGGCGATGCGCTGGCCGTAGTCGAGGACGGTGATGCGCTCGGAGATGCTCATCACCACGCGCATCTCGTGCTCGATGAGGAGGATGGTCGTGCCGCGCTCGTCCCGCAGCCGACGGATGAGCGCCGTGGCCTCCGCGGTCTCGTTGGGGTTCATGCCGGCCGTGGGTTCGTCGAGCAGCAGCAGGCGTGGCCGGGTGGCCATGGCCCGGGCGATCTCCAGGCGGCGCTGGTCGCCGTAGGGCAGGCTGGAGGCCTGGGTGTCACCCTTGCCGCCGAGCCCCACGAAGGCAAGAAGCTCCTCTGCCTCCTCCACTGCGGCCCGCTCCTCCGCCTGCTGGCCGCGGGTGCGGATGATGGCGCGCACCCAGCCCGAGACGAGGTGCTGGTGCGCGCCCACGAGGACGTTCTCCAGCGCCGTCATGCCCCGAAAGAGGCGGATGTTCTGGTACGTCCGCGAGAGGCCCAGGTGGGCGATCCTGTCAGGGCGCAGCTCGTGGATGGGGATGCCACCCAGGGTGATGCTGCCCTCGTCGATCTGGTAGAAACCCGCGATGCAGTTGAAGAAGGTCGTCTTGCCGGCGCCGTTGGGACCGATGACGCTGACGATGGCGCCCTCGTCAAGGGTGAAGTCCAGGGCGTTGACGGCCAGCAGGCCGCCGAAGCGCTTGGTGGCGTGGCTGACCTCGAGGAGCGCCACGGTCAGGCCCCCTTCGCTTCCAGGGGCAGGGCTGCCGACGGCTCTTCACCACCGTGCATCTCGCGACGGCCGATGCGAGATGGCCAGAGCCCTTCGGGTCGGAAGCGCATCATGAACATGAGCACGATGCCGTAGAAGAGGTAGCGGTACTCGGAGAACTCACGGAAGAGCTCGGGCAAGCCGATGAGCACGATGGCGCCGACGATGACTCCCGGGATGCTGCCCATGCCGCCCACCACGACGACCGCCGCCACGTTGATGGAGACGACGATGTTGAACGTGCTCGGGAAGACCGAGCCGAGCAGTCCGACCAGGATGGCGCCGCCCAACCCGGCGAACGCGGCGCCGAGCATGTAGGCCAGGGTCTTGGACTGCACGAGGTTCACGCCCAGGGCCTCTGCGACGTCCTCGTCCTCGCGGATGGCCACCCAGGCACGACCCAGTCGCGAGGCGCGCAGCCGCCACGAGGCGAACGCGATGACGGCGGCGATAGCCAGTGCCACGTAGTAGATCTGGGTGGGGCCGTAGAGGAAGTCGGCCGGCTGCGTCTGGATCGGCGGCGGGATGTTGGTGATGCCCTGCGGGCCACCCAGCCACGGCTTGAGGACGTCCGACTTGATGAGGATCGAGATGATCTCGCCGAAGCCCAGGGTCGCGATGGCCAGGTAGTCGCCCCGGATGCCCAGGATGGGCAGGCCCAGGAAGACGCCGAAGAGCATGGCCGCCACGACGCCGAAGGGCACCGCGACCCACCACGGAAGGCCCAACAGCCCGAATTCGCCCGTGGACGTCAGCAGGGCCACGGTGTAGGCACCGACCGCGAAGAAGGCCACGAAGCCAAGGTCCAGGAGGCCGGCGAACCCGAGCGTGATGTTGAGCCCGAGCCCCATGAGGATGTAGAGCGCGATCAGGGCCACCGTCTGGGCCACGAAGGCGCCACCCAGCCAGGGCATGGCCAGGACGAGAACCACGGTCAGCACGGCCAGGGGGACGATGGCCACCCTTCGCCGCTCCGCGGGCATGGCATGGATACGAGAACGCATGCGAAGGCCGGTCCAGGCGAGGTAGCCCGTGGTGGCCACGGCCATCGTCAGCAGCGCCCCTGCGGCGGTCAGTCCCTTGGAGGCAAAGATGGCCCGCGTCTGGTCTCCGATGTCCCCGAAGTCCCCGCTCAGCATGCGCTGCCGCGCGAGGCTGGCGAACAGCCCCAACAGGACCAGGGCGGTGA
>JBFYUV010000018.1:0-3783 GCA_041299865.1 Chloroflexota bacterium | reverse complement strand
AGAGACCGAACGCGAGCCCTCGGCCTCGGTGGTGATCCAGGACCAGGCTGCCGACCTGGCCAGCCCCTCAGACCTGCGCGACGAGGCCTCGGCGCCGGCCTCCTGGAGCGAGTCCGAGCGGCTCTTCCACAAGCCCTTCGAGAGCATGAGTCACGGCGAGCTGCGCGACGCCGAGCGACTCGTGGACGGATTGCGGCTGCGCCTGGAGATGCGCCGCTCGCGTCGGCATGGCCTGCATCGCCACGGTCGACGGTTGGCAGCGCGCCAGATGTTCCGCCGCAACCTCCAGAGCGGCGGCGACCTCGCGGAGTGGCTCTGGCGGCGACCGCTCCTGCGACCGCGTTCGATGACCGTCATTTGTGACGTGAGTGGCTCCATGGAGCGCCACGCGCGGCTCCTCATCCGCTTCGCCATGGCGCTGCGCCGGGTCAGTGGCGTGCGCACGGAGGCCTTCGTCTTCGGCACGCACCTCACCCGCGTCACCCGCGAACTGGCCGGTCGCGACCCGGACGCCGGGCTGGCACGTGTCTCGGCGGCCGTCTCGGACTGGTCCGGCGGGACCCGCATCGGCGAGTCGCTGCGCACCTTCAACCGGGACTGGGCACGTCGGGTGCTGCGCTCCAGCGGCGTCGTCATCATCGTCTCGGACGGCTGGGACCGCGGCGACCCGGCGCTCGTGCGACGCGAGATGGCTCGCCTCCAGCGCAGCTGCCATCGGCTCATCTGGCTGGACCCGCTCTTCGGGCCAGACGTCTACCAGCCCCTCGCCGGCGGCATGAAGGCGGCCTACCCCTTCATCGACGACCTCGTCGCCGTCAACGACCTGGCCAGCCTCCAGCAGCTGGGTGATCTGCTCGCCGACATGGCCGCCCACCGCAGTCGGAGACCCGACCGCGCCGGCCGACCCTTCGTGCACCAGAAGCGCCCGGCGCCCATCACCCCACTGCGCAGCTGGTCGGCGGCATGAGAGATCTCCTTCCGATCATCGAGGCCTGGCAGGCTGACGGCGTGGCCATCGCCCGGGCCGTCGTGGTGCGCACCTTCGGCTCGTCTCCGTTGCGCGAGGGTGCTGCCATGCTCCTCGCCTCGGACGGCCGCATCGCCGGCTCGGTCAGCGGCGGCTGCATCGAGGGGGCTACGGCGGAGCACATGGCTGAGGCTCGCGTCACCGGGCTGGAGCGGGTCGTGCGCTTCGGCATCAGCGATGAGCAGGCCTGGGACGTGGGGCTGGCCTGCGGCGGCATCATCGACGTGCTCGTCCAGCCGCGCATCCCAGAGGCCGTGCTGGCGGCTGCTCGCGCCGCCCGGTCTGCCAGTGCGGCGGATCGGAGTGCGGGTTGGGCGGTGGTCACGAGGCTGGCCGACGGATCGCCGGGGGCGGACTCCGGCGCCTCGGAGCTGGGTCCTGCTGCGGAGCCGGTGCCTCCGCTCGTGGTGACCCGGGACGGGCACCTGGACGGCTCGCTGGGCTCGTCGGACGCGGACGCCGCACTCGTCGCGGTGGCGCTGGCGACGCTGGAGCGCGGCGTCTCCGCGACGGTCGAGCTGGCCGGGTCCGCTCACTTCATCGAGATCTTCCCGGTCCGACCGAGGCTGGTCATGGTCGGCGGCGTCCCGGTCGCCATGGTCCTCGCCCACCTCGCGCGCGAGCTCGGCTATGAGACGGTGGTCATCGATGGCCGCGCAGCCTTCGCCACGCGGGAGCGCTTCCCGGACGTGGACCGGCTCGTGCTGGGCTGGCCGGACGAGGCGGCGGACGAGATCGGCCTGGGGCCGGCGGACGCGGTCGCGGTCCTCAGCCATGACCCCAAGTTCGACGAGCCAGCCATCGCCGTGGCCCTGCGACGTGGCTGCCGTTACGTGGGCGCGATCGGCAGCCGACGGACGCAGCGAGCCCGCCGCGAGCGGCTGCGGGAACAGGGCCTCGGCGAGGACGAGCTGGCCCGCCTGCGCGGCCCCATCGGCCTTGACCTCGGCGGCCGCGAGCCGGCCGAAGTGGCGCTGGCCATCATGGCCGAGGTCGTGGCCACCCGGCACGGGGCGAGCGGTCGGCCGATGCACGAGATCGCGGCCAGCTGACGACCAGGAGCGTCCGGGTGCGCGGTGCGCCCCCGGCGGTGCGCTAGACTCGAGCGTGACCCAGAACCGCCCTTGATGACAGGAGCCTCCTGCCGTGTCCGCTGACTCGCTTCGGGCCAAGATCCGGGAAGTGCCCGACTTCCCCAAGCCCGGCATCCTCTTCTACGACATCACCACCCTGCTGAGTGACGCGGCCTCGTTCCGGGAGGCCATCGAGCTGATGACGGCCCCCTTCAAGGACGAGCGTGTCGATGTCGTGGTGGGTATGGAGTCGCGTGGCTTCATCTTCAGCGCCCCGATGGCGCTGCACCTGGAGGCCGGCTTCGTGCCCGTCCGCAAGCTGGGCAAGCTGCCCTCGGAGACGATCAGCGTCGAGTACGAGCTCGAGTACGGCACGAACACGCTGGAGGTCCATCGTGACGCCATCCGGCCCAAGCAGCGCGTCCTCATCGTCGATGACCTGCTGGCCACCGGTGGCACGGTGCTGGGCACCATCGACCTCGTCAAGCAGCTGAAAGGCGAGATCGTGGGCCTCTCCTTCCTCGTGGAGCTGAGCTTCCTGAAGGGTCGTGATCGGCTGGGTGACCATCACATCCACAGCGTCATCGGGTACTGAGGGAGTCCGTCCCCCTGGCAGCTGACCGGGCCAACGAGACGCCGCCACCGGCCACGGCCGCGGAGCCCGGAGAGACCGGCGCCCCGGAGCACGAGGCCCCGCTGCCTCATGACTACGACGCCTCCCGCCGGGCCTTCTTCCGCCAGTTCAGCAGGGAGGCCGTGACGACCCTCGGGCAGGTGGCCGGCATGGCGGGCATGGTCAACCGCGTCTCCGGCTCGGCAGCGGCCAGCCTGCTTGGCCTGGCGGACCCCGCGCCGAGCCGACCATCCCACGCCGCCAGCACGGGCTCGCGGGGAGCTGCCCTCGTCACGTCGGCATCGACCGCCCCTGCCGGCGACGATGCCTTCCGCAGCGCCTACCGCATCTCGGGCAACCAACTCGTGCTGCTGGACCAGCGTGTCATCCCGGAGAAGCTTGAGGATCTCGTGGCCCGGCGAGGTAGTGACGTCGCCTACTATCTGCGCCTGGGCGCCTGCCGCGGGGGCGCTGTGATGGCACAGGTGGCTGCCTACGGGCTGGCCCTCACGGCTGGCGAACGCGCCACGCAGCCCACTGCGGCTCGCGACTCGGAGCTCGAGCGGACACGGCAGGCGCTGGCTTCCGCGCGTCCATCGTCGCGCCTGCCGATCTGGGCGATGGAGCGCATGGAGTCTGTACGTGCCGGTCTGGATGAGGCGGACGACGGGGATGCAGTCGCGGCCGCACTGCGAGCGGAGGCCGACGCCATCGCGGCCGATGTCCACACGGGCAACGCCGCCATCGTGGCGGCACTCATCGAGACGCTCGGCGGGCCGCTGGACCGCCCATTGGGCGTGCTGGTCCACGGCGACCCGGGTGCCCTCAGTGGCGGACTGGTGGGCACGGGTATCACGGCCCTGCGGGGCTTGCGCGACCAGGGCCGCCAGCTGCACGTGTTCGTGACCGAGACGCGTCCGTTCATGGATGGCGCCCGACTGGCCAGTTGGGAGCTGCGCCATGCCGGCATCGACCACAAGGTCATCCCGGACTCGGCGGTGGCCTGGCTCTTCGACCGCGAGACCATCGACGCCGTGCTGATCGGTGCGGAGTGGATCGCTGCCAACGGT
>JBFYUV010000015.1:0-3984 GCA_041299865.1 Chloroflexota bacterium | reverse complement strand
CGGCGGCGACCGCCGACGTGCCCATGCGCGCCGAGCACATCACCAAGGTCTTCCCGGGCACCACCGCCCTCGATGACGTGAGCTTCGACGTGTACGCCGGCCAGGTCAACGTGCTCGTCGGCGAGAACGGCGCCGGCAAATCGACGCTGATGAAGATCCTGGCGGGCGTGGAGCAGCCCACCGCCGGGCGCGTGCTCATGGATGGCCAGCCCGTGGAGCTGCCCAGCGTCAGCGCGGCGGCACAGCACGGCGTGGGCATCATCTTCCAGGAGCTCAACCTCTGCGCCAACCTGTCGGTCCTGGACAACCTCTTCCTGGCCCAGGAGCTCGTGCGCGGCGTGGCCATCGACCGCAAGGCCGAGCGGGAGAAGGCCCGCGAGCTGCTGGCCCGACTCGAGCAGGACATCGATCCGGACGAGCTGGTGGCCAACCTGCGCATCGGCCAGCAGCAGATCGTGGAGATCGCCAAGGCCCTCACCCACGACGTGCGCGTCCTCATCATGGATGAGCCCACCTCGGCCCTCTCGCAAGCCGAGGTGCAGGGCCTCTTCCGCATCATCCGCGATCTCAAGTCGCGCGGGGTCTCCATCGTCTACATCTCGCACAAGCTGGAGGAGCTGCTCCAGATCGGCGACCGCATCACGGTCCTGCGCGATGGTCGCGTCGTGGCCCACGCGGAGGCAGGGGACATCGACGTGCCCTGGATCATCGAGCAGATGGTCGGCCGCTCGGCGGCCTCGCTCTTCTCGCGTACCGAGCGGCAGGCCGGTGAGACGCTCCTGCGAGTGGTCGACGTGACCCTACCTCGCCTGGGCGGCGGGTACCTGCTCGACCATATCTCCCTGCAGCTGCACGCTGGCGAGATCCTGGGCCTCTACGGCCTGATGGGCGCCGGTCGCACGGAGCTCATGGAGGTCCTGGCGGGCGTCCGTCCGGAGGCCAGCGGCGAGGTCTGGATCGGCGAGCGACGCCTGGACGGCGCCAGCGTCGCCGACCGCATCGAGGCCGGCATCGTGCTGGTGCCGGAGGATCGCAAGACGGACGGCCTGGTGCCGACGCTCTCGGTCGCCCACAACATGGTGCTGGCCAGCCTGCGGCGCTACCTCAACCGCTTCTTCCTGTCGCGGAGCCAGGAGCGCTCGGCGGTCGACCAGATGATCGGCGACCTCTCGGTCCGTGTCTCCAGCCCAGGCGCCAACATCGGCTCGCTATCGGGCGGCAACCAGCAGAAGGTCGTGGTCGCCAAGGGACTGCTGACGGCACCACGGGTGCTGCTGCTCGATGAGCCCACGCGCGGCATCGACGTGGGCGCCAAGTCGGAGATCTTCCAGATCATGAACAGCCTGGCGAGCCAGGGCTACGGGATCCTCTTCGTCTCTTCGGAGCTCAAGGAGGTGCTGGCCATGGCCGACCGCATCCTGGTGCTCTCCAGGGGGGCCGTGGTGGCCGAATTCGAAGGCGAGCAGGCGACCGAGAAGGAGCTCGTCGATGCGTCAGCCGCTGGCCATGGACCAGCGCGCGCGTCAGACCGGCCGACGACACAGCGAGCAGCGACGACCGAGGTGATCTAAGTGACAGCCAGCGCGCAGACATTCAAGACCCGCGGCATGACTCGCACCGAGGCCGCGCAGTTCCTGCTGCGCGGTCGCGCCTTCATCGCGCTCATCGTGCTGGCCGTCTTCTTCGCCGTCATGGAGAGCTCATTCCTGACCGGCGCCAACATCGAGATCCTCATCAAGCAGACGGCCCTCAACGCCATCCTCGCCATCGGCATGACCTTCGTCATCCTGACCGGCGGCATCGACCTGGCCGTGGGCTCCATCGTGGGCTTCACCGGCATCATCGCTGGCCTGCTCATCAACCAGGGCCTGGAGATCGGCCTCCTGGGCGTCGTCGTCTACCCGCACACCTGGATGGTGCTGGTCATCTCGCTGGCGGCGGGCACGTTCCTGGGCGCCATCAGCGGCTTCATCATCACGCGCTTCAACGTGGCGCCCTTCATCGCCACGCTCGGCATGCTCCTCGTGGCACGCGGCCTGGCGGGCCTCATCAACGGAGGCAAGACGTTCCCCAACCTGGTGGGCAAGGACCAGCTGGGCAACACCGGCTTCCGCGAGCTGGGCACGGGGGAGTTCTTCGGCGTCGTGCCCTGGGCCATCGTCATCATGGTCATCTTCGCCGCGGTGGCCTGGTTCGTCACCACCCGCACGCCCTTCGGGCGGGCGGTGTATGCCGTGGGCGGCAACGAACGCTCCGCCGAGCTCTCCGGCGTGCGCGTCAACCGCGCCAAGATGATCGTCTACATGATCAGCGCCTTCTGCGCCGCGATGGTCGGTCTCATCATCGCCTCGCAGCTGGTGGCCGCGCACCCTGCGACCGGCCAGTACTTCGAGCTGTACGCCATCGCCGCGGTCGTCCTGGGTGGCACGTCGCTGGCCGGCGGCCGCGGCACCATCATCGGCACGCTCATCGGCGCCTTCGTCATCGGCATCCTCAACAACGGCCTGACCCTGATGGGCATCTCCTCGTTCCTGGAGCTGATCATCACCGGCTCCGTCATCGTGCTGGCGCTGATCATCGACCAGCTTCAGCAGCGCGCCGAACGGCGGCTGGCCCTGCAGCAGCAGGCCGCCCAGATCGGCGCCATCAGCGACTCTCCCACCTCGATATCTCGCGACGACTGAAAGGAGGGGCGATTCGCAGACAGGACTGGGCGTAGCGTCGACCCGGTGGCATCGGCAGCGTCGATGGCCGGCCTGGTCGACGATCGGAATCCAAGCACACCAAGGAGGACGGAATGAATCGCAACAAGAGCATGCGTGGCCTGCTGATGGTGGCCGTCGTGGCGGCCGCGATCGGGGCGCAGGCCATGGTGGCCACGGCGCAGGACAAGGGCAACATCTGCGTCATCGTGCCGCCGGTGGAGAACCCCTTCTTCGGCGCCATGCAGACCATCGCCGCCGACAAGGCCGAGGAGCTCGGCTACACGACCACGCGCCTCGTCCACAACGACGACGCCAATACCCAGCTCGAGCTCTTCGAGTCCTGCATCGCCGACGGCGCCAAGGCCATCATCCTCGACAACGCGGGCGCTGACGCGACCGTGGCGGCCGTGCAGGCAGCCAAGGATGCCGGCATCGGCAGTTTCCTCGTCGACCGCGAGATCACGTCGGAAGGCGTGGCCGTGGCCCAGATCGTCTCCAACAACTACCAGGGCGCCACGATCCTGGCCGAGGAGTTCGCCTCCCTCATGGGCGAGGAAGGCACCTACATCGAGCTGACCGGCAAGGACACGGACACCAACGCGAGCGTCCGCTCGCAGGGCTACCACGAAGTCCTTGACGCCATCGAGGGCATGGAGATGGTCGCCCAGCAGACCGCCAACTGGAGCCAGGACGAGGCCTTCACGGTCGCCGAGGCGCTGCTCCAGCAGTACCCCGATGCCAAGGGCATCATCGCCGGCAACGACACGATGGCCCTGGGTGCCCAGGCCGCGGTCGAGGCCGCCGGCAAGCCGGAGATCATCGTCGTCGGCTTCGACGGCAGCGACGACGCCATCATGTCCATCAACGCGGGCGGCCTGAAGGCCACCTCGCTGCAGCCCGTCGCCGAGATGGCGACCCAGGCCGCGGTGCAGGCTGACGCCTATCTGACCGCTGGCGGCACCACCGAGCTGCCCGAGAAGCAGTCCATCGACATGGTGCTCATCACCCCGGATAACGCCTGCGACTACTACCAGTTCGCGCCGGTGGAGGCTGGGACCTCGCCGAACTGCCAGTAGGCAGCTGACACGACCACGGTGAGCGGAGGGCGGCCGCCGAAGATCCGGTAGCCGCCTCTCCTCTCAGCGCACGGGCCGCGTGCGCCGACCCACCAGGGCCGGCCGCGCGGCCTTCGCGCGTCCCTGCGCGGGGTGGAGCACAGGTTCGGGGCGAGGCCGCGTGGAGGCGTGCCGATGCGATGGGGCACCACCGTCGTCCCCTA
>JBFYUV010000014.1:0-3728 GCA_041299865.1 Chloroflexota bacterium | reverse complement strand
GGCGCTGGCGGCCTTCGCCCTGACGCGCCTCAAGGTGCCGCTGGGCAAGGTGGCCCTGGCGGTCATCGTCATGGGCGCCATGATCCCCGTGCAGGTGGCCCTCGCGCCGCTCTTCCGGCTGGTTCTCAACCTGGGTCTCATCAACCAGTACGCGGGCATCCTGCTGCCCTACATCGCCTTCGGCGTGCCCTTCCAGGTCTTCCTGCTGACGGCCTACTTCAAGGCCATCCCTCGCGAGCTGGATGAAGCGGCACGCATCGACGGCGCCTCTGCCTGGGGCATCTTCCGGCGGGTCATCATCCCGCTCTCGGTGCCCGCGCTGGCAGCGCTCTTCGTGCTCGACTTCGTGTCCACCTGGAACGAGTTCGGCATCGCCCTCGTGATCCTGCAACGCCAGGACATGTGGACCGTGCCGCTCTCGCTGCAGAACTTCAAGGGCCAGTTCGGCAACAACTACGTGGAGATGAACGCGGCCATCTTCATGTCCATCATCCCGGTCATGGTCGTCTACCTGCTGCTGCAACGCTACTTCGTGTCCGGTCTGACCACCGGCGCGGTCAAGGGTTAGGGAAGGAGCCACTTCGTGATCGAGACGCCCCTCTGGCATCCTGCCGAGTTCGTCCTGCGGTCGTGGGTCGCCCGTGAGAACCCCCTCCAGGAGTGCGAGCTGAGCGCGACCTTCACCTCACCTTCCGGCCGGCAGCGGCGTGTCTACGGGTTCTGGGATGGAGATGACATGTGGCGCGTGCGCGTCGCGCCGGACGAGGTCGGCACCTGGACGGGCGTGACGAGCTGCACCGACACGTCCGACTCGGGTCTCCACGGCCAGCGACTCGAGTTCCTGGCCGGCGAGGCTCAGGGCGAGACCACCTTCGACCAACACGGACCCATCCGTGTCGCCGGGAACGGCCGCCACTTCGAACACCTCGACGGCACGCCCTTCTTCTGGCTGGCCGACACCTGCTGGAACGGGCCGCTCCGCTCCGATGATGCCGAGTGGCAGCTGTATTTGGAGACACGCACGCGGCAGTCATTCACCGCCGTGCAGTGGGTGGCCACCCAGTTCCTGGCCGCCGTTGATGGCGATCGCGACGGCCGCAAGGCGTTCTCCGGGACCGATCGGATCGTACTGGACCCTGCTTTCTTCCAGCGGCTGGACGGCAAGGTGGAGGCGATGGCCCGCGCTGGCCTGCTGGGCATCCCGGTGCTGCTCTGGGCCGCCGAGTGGTGCGATGACAAGGCCGTGAACCTCACCAACCCCGGGTACTGGCTGGCAGAGGCCCAAGCCATCCTGCTGGCGCGCCACATGGTGGCCCGCTGGGATGCCTACCCGGTCGCCTGGTTCCTTGGGGGCGACGCTCCCTACACCGGCGAGAAAGCGGCCCGCTGGCAGCGCATCGGCCGCGCGGTCTTCGATGACGTTGACCACGCGCCAGTGACCCTCCATCCCAACGGCATGAGCTGGTTCGCACCCGACTTCGACGCCGAGGACTGGCTCGGCTACATCGGCTACCAGAGCGGTCACGGCGACGACGACCCCACCGCGCGCTGGCTCACGGAGGGCCCACCCGCCAGCGGCTGGCAGCTCCTGCGGCCGCGGCCCATCGTCAATCTCGAGCCGCCGTACGAGGATCACATCGGCTACCAGAGCCAGCGGCGGTTCACGGCGGACGACGTGCGCAAGCGCCTGGCCTGGTCGCTGCTGGCCTCGCCCACGGCCGGCGTCACCTACGGCGGTCACGGCGTCTGGGGCTGGGATGACGGCACGACCGTGCCGGAAAACCACCCCACGACGGGCATCGCGAAGCCCTGGCGGGAGGCTCTGCACCTGCCGGGTGCGGAGCAGGTACCTCACCTGGCGGCCTTCTTCGAGGGCCTTGAGTGGTGGCGCATGGTGCCGGCGCCGGACCTTGTCGAGGACCAGCCCGGCGGTCACCGACACGTCTCGGCGTCGTCCAGCGTGGAAGGCGACCTGGCCGTCGTCTACGTGCCGGAGGACCGCGAGATCTCACTCCGCCTGGAGCAGCTCCAGCGAGGCCTCACGGGAACCTGGATCAGCCCCTCGACCGGTGCGGCCGTGACGGCCGACCTGGACGACGGACGACTCACGACACCAGCCCCCGGCGACTGGTGGCTGAAGCTCGGCGCCGCGGATTGACTGCCGAAGTGACCTCGCGTTGGCACGAGCGGTCGCTGCGCCGCAACCTGCTCGACTTCCACATCGATGACTGGCACCCTGACTTCCTGTCCCGCTACGACCCGGAGCACTTCGCCGACTGCGTCGTGACGCTCGGGAGCACAGCGGCCACGGTGTTCGCCAACACGCACACGGGACTCTGCAACTACCCCACGAAGGTGGGCGAGATGCACGCCGGGCACCATGGCCGGGACGCGCTCGGCGCCACCATCGACGCTCTCCATTCACGCGGCGTCGATGTCGTCATCTACTACGTGATGATCTTCGCCGACTGGTACTGGGACAGGCATCCCGAGGCGCGCATCGTGGATGCCAACGGCGAGGCGAAGAAGGTCATCATCAGCTCGTCTGGCCGGCCGCGCCGATTCAGCACCACCTGCCCCAACGAGCCGGGATACCGCGACTTCGTGGTGGCCCAGATCGAGGAGATCTGCGCCGGCTACGACTTCGAGGGCGTCTGGCCGGACATGACCTTCTGGCCCACGGTCTGCTACTGCACCTCCTGCAAGGAGCGTTACCGCCATGAGGTGGATGACGAGATCCCCCGGGTCATCGACTGGGCGGACCCGGCCTGGGTCGGCTTCCAGCGCAAGCGTCAGGAGTGGATGGTCGAGTTCGGGCAGCTCGTGACCGACACGTTCCGGCGCGCCAATCCCCACCTGTCGGTGGCCCACCAGTCGCTGGCCTTCCACGCCGGCTGGTCCGCCGGGGGCTCCTACGAGCTGGCGGGCGTCACCGACTGGCTCTCCGCTGACCTGTACGGCGAGCGCTACAGCCTCTCCTTCTTCGCCAAGCAGTTCTACAGCCTCTCCGCGACCAGACCGTTCGAGCACATCAACGTGTGGGCATGGCCGACGGTCCATGAGCACGTCATCACGCGCACGGAGGACCACCTGCGGCTCACGGCGCTGTCCGCGCTCATGAACCACGGGGCCATGGTCCTCATCGATGCCATCGACCCCGTGGGCACCGTGCACACCCAGAACTACGAGCTGGCGGGCCGCGTCTACGCAGACCTCGCCCGCTACGAGCCGGAGGTCGGCGGACGCTTCTGCCAGGACGTGGGCATCTACTACAGCTTCGATTCCAACGTGGACCTCACCGAGAGCGGCATGGACGTGGCGACCGCGGGCTATACGTTCGACGACTGCTGGAAGCAGCCCACGACACCCACCGCCCACCGCAACGCGGCCATTTCGCTGGCGCGGACACTCATCCAGGCTCACCTGCCCTTCGGCGTCGTGACGCGCCGCGACCTCGACCATCTCACCGACTGGCAGGTCATCGTGATGCCCAACGCCGTCTGCCTGGGCGATGACGAGGTGGCGGCCCTGCGGGCATACGTGGCCGGCGGCGGCGGCCTGCTGGCCAGCAAGCACACCTCGCTCATCACGCGGGACGGCGAGCGCCTGGCCGACTTCGCGCTGGCGGACGTCTTCGGCGTGTCGTACGCGGGCGAGACCGCGGAGACGGTCACCTATGTGGCCCCGTCAGGCGTCGGCGACGAGCTCTTCCCGAGCTTCTCGCCGAC
>JBFYUV010000013.1:0-7244 GCA_041299865.1 Chloroflexota bacterium | reverse complement strand
CTCGGCGCGTGCCAGCACCGCCGGCGGGAGGGCGCCGACCACTGCGAGGGCAACGCCATCGTCACCGCGCAGTTCGTCGCCACAGGCCAGGACGATGATGCGGCAGGACATCACCGTAGTGTGGGCGAAGCGCCTCAGACCAGTGTCGCTCTTTCCCGCCGGGTCGCGAGCACTGTGCGCCGCCGGGTCGCGGCCGTCGTCGTCGTCGGCGCTGTGGCTCGCGCCCGTTCACTGGCGCTGCTGCCGCCGCGTCGCGGCCGCCGTCGTCGTCGGCCAGCACCGCCTGACTTCCAGGACAAATGGTCACCCAGGCGGCGTTAGGCATGCTTACGTGCTGGCGAGGGCCTCGGGGCGACCATCGAGAGGCGGATGATCAGCCTCTGTCGCCCACGCCTACGCTCACGCCGAGCTGGCTGGAGCGGCCAGGGACGCCTGTGGCGCGCCGCCACCGCGTCGAGGTCGTCCGCGAACGGGCCTAACGCCCCCGCAGCGACCGATCGGCACAGAACATCGAACGGGCCGCTGACCGCGGGTCGCGAGTGGCCGCGGTGGAGCGTCGCCTCCCTGCTCCGCGCGGCCGCCGACTGCGGGGTCGCGAGTGGCCACAGGCTTAGCTGCGCTCGATCTCCAGGCGCAGGAAATGCGTGGCGCAGCTGATACAGGGGTCGTAGCAGCGGATGAGCGCCTCCAGGCGGGCAGCCGCCTCGAATTCGGGGAGGTCGAGCACGCCGGCCACGTAGCCGCGAAGGTCATCTTCCATGAAGAGCTGGTTCTGCGAGGTAGGCGGCACGATGCGGGCCTTCGTCACGTGGCCCTGCTCGTCCACCTCGTAGCGGTGGAAGAGCACGCCGCGCGGTGCCTCCGAGGACCACGAGGCCACCCCCGCACGTGGTTCCCAGGCCTGCCAGGCATCGGCCGGCGGCTGGTAGGCCTCGATGATGGCGATCGATTCAGCGATGGCGTGGATCATCTCCACCCCACGCGCCGTGATGGCCGCGAACATGTTGCGGCGGATGACCTCCACGCCACCGGACGACTCGAGAGCCTCCGCGGCCAGCGGATGGAGCGCGTCACCGGCCAGCACGATGCGTGCCGAGGGCCCCACGAGGTGGTGCCTGCCGTCGATGCCTGTCGCCTGGAGGGCCGTGGAGTGCTCGACGTGGTGCTCGGTGAAGACGGTGTCCCAGTCGCCTGGATCGACGTCGATGCCCTCGGTCGCGATGAGCCGCCCCGTGTCCAGCGCGTAGCCCTCACGGTCGTACATGGAGAGCATGAGCGGGTCCCGCTCGAAGTCGGGCAGCTCGAAGCCGGCGGTCCACCTGACGGTCTCCTGCGCGTCGGCGAGCGCCTGCTCCAGCACGGGCAGCATGGCTCGCACCTGGGCGCGGCTCGGCAGCCGGTAGAAGCCGCCGACACGCATGCCCACCGGATGGACGGCGCGCCCGCCGATGAGCTTCATGAGGTCGACGCCGGCCTGCTTCAGCGCCAGGCCCCGTTCCACGATGCGGCGGTGGTCGCGAGCCATGTCGAGAGCGCTGTCGTAGCCCAGGAAGTCGGGCGCGTTGAGCAGGTAGATGTGCAGCGCGTGGCTCTGTAGCCACTCGCCCCAATAGAAGAGCCGGCGCACGTGCCGGACCTGCGGGTCCAACTGCACCTCGAAGAGGCGCTCGAAGGCCTCCACGGCGGTCATCTGGTAGGCCACTGGGCAGATGCCGCAGATGCGCGCCACGATGTCCAGGACCTCGTCGGGGTGGCGGCCCACCACGAGCCGCTCGAAGAAGCGCGGGGCCTCGAAGATGGAGAGCTCGGCGCTCACAACCTCGTCGCCTCGCACGACGACCCGGAGGCGGCCCTCGCCCTCCACCCGTGACATCGAGTCGACGGCGAAGGTGCGTTCCACCTGGACCTTGGGCGGCGTCTCGTGCGGCGTGGCCCGGGTCATGCCACACCCCCCTCGACATCGCCGTCAGCGCTCGCGGCCGTGCTCACCGCGCGCCGCATGCCGGGCGGACCGCCAGCCGCATCGATGACCTCGCGCAGCTCCGGCGCCCAGGCCGTGAAGCCGGCGAAGCGCGCCGCCACGTGTTCGTCGGAGAGGCCCAGCGAGCCGCGATACCAGTCCGCCAGGCTGCCGCCGTTCGCGGCTTCCCGCGGCCCGAAGCAGCCGTAGCAGCCGCGGGCCATGCCCGGACAGAGCGCGCCGCAGCCGCTCGAGATGATGGGACCCAGGCAGGGTTCGCCGCGCGAGACCATGACGCAGACCTTGCCGGCGCGCTTGCACTCCACGCAGACGGCCTCGCTTGACAGCTGCGGGCGGCGGCCGATGGCCGTCGCGGTCAGCAGCTCGACGAGCTGGCCGGTGTCGATGGGGCAGCCGCGCAGCTCGGCGTCCACCTCGACGTGATCGGCCACGGGCGTCGCGGTGGCCAGCGTGTCCACGTACTCAGGCGTGGCGTAGACGGCCGCGATGAAGCCGGCGATGCCACCGTCGTTGCCGGCCCAGGCCCGCAGCGCCTGGATGCCGCCGCTGGTGGCACAGGCGCCGATGGTCACCAGCAGGCTGGCACGATCGCGCAGGTGGCGGAGGTGGCGCAGCTGGGCCTCGGTGCTGATGGAGCCCTCCACGAAGAGGACGTCGAAGGGGCCGTCCGGCGTGCGCCGCGAGGAGGCCTCGCCGAACTCCACGATGCTGAAGCGCAGGCCGATGTCCAGGAGCGCCGGACCCAGGTCCAGGAAGCCCAGCTGGCACCCATCGCAGGAGGCGAACTTGACCACGCCGACCCGCAGCGGCTTGTCGCTCTTCGGCATGGCCATCACATGCCCTCCAGGTCCAGCGATTCCCCGAGGTCCCGACGCGAGAAGACCGGCCCGTCCTTGCAGACGAAGTACCTGCCCATCTGGCAGTGCCCGCAGAGCCCGATGCCGCACTCCATGTGCCGCTCCATGGAGAGGAAGATGCGCTCCGGCAGGATGCCCCGGCCGGCCAGCGAGTTGGAGGTCGCCGACATCATCTTCTCCGGCCCGCAGACGTAGGCCGTGGTGTGGCTGCCGTCGATGGGCTCGCGGTCGAAGAGGTGCGTGACCACGCCGACCGCCCCGCTCCAGGTGCCCACCTTGGCGCGGTCCACGGTGACGCCCACGACGATGTCGTCACGCGCCGCCCAGCCCTTCAATTCCTCCGTGTACACGAGATCAGCCGGGGTGCGCGCCCCGTAGAAGAGCCGCACCGACCCGAAGTGCCCGCGGTTGGCGAGGATGCGGTCGATGAGCGGGCGTAGGGGCGGCAGTCCGATGCCGCCCGCGACGATGACGACATCGCGGCCGAAGGCCTCCTCGACAGGCCAGCCCTGGCCGACCGGACCACGCAGGCCGACCTGCGAACCGGGCGGCAGCGACGTGATGGCGTAGGTGCTGGCGCCTTCCGTGCGGATGGTCAGGAAGATCTCGCCGTCCCGGTAGCGCGAGATGGAGATGGGCACGGCGGAGAAGCCCGGCAGGTCGAGCATCAGGAACTGGCCCGGGAGCCCGTTGCAGACAGACTCGGGCAGGTCCGTGAGTCGCAATGTGTAGACGTTCTTGGTCTCCGGCCAGGACTCCGCGATGGTGCCCAGCGAGTAGTGGCCAGGGTTGGCTGAGACGGGCACCGGCTTCTCCGAGCGCTGCAGGGCTGGCCGCAGGGGCGCCACCCGGAGCAGCGACTTGCGCACGTCGATACCCACCGGGCACCACGTGATGCAGCGGCCACAACCGACGCAGCCGAAGCTGCCGAACTGGTCGACCCAGGTGCTGAACTTGTGGGTCAGCCACTGGCGGTAGCGGTCGCGGACACGCGGCCGGAAGTTGCCGTGCGCGACGCGCGCGAAGTCGAGAGTGAAGCAGGATGCCCAGCGGCGCTCCGACTGGCTCGTCGTACCCATGAGGTCGGTGGTCAGCTTCACGTCGCTGCAGAAGCAGGTCGGGCAGACCATCGTGCAGCTCGTGCAGGCCAGGCACGCCTCGGCGATCTCGTCCCAGCCTTCCGACTCGAGCTGCGCCATGAGGCGGTCCTTGAGCCCTTCGGTGGTCACCCCGAGCTGCTCGGCCATGACGGCGCGGGCGGCCACGGTGACGCCGGCAGCAGCGTATGTCTGAAGGGAGCCGGCCTCGGCCAGGCCGAGTCGGTCGGCGACCTTGCGGCCCGCCTCGCTGCCGGCACGCAGCACATAGCCGTCGGGCAGCTCGGTCAGGGCGATGTCGAAGCCGCTGCGGACCTCCGGGCCGGTGCCCATCGAGACGCAGAAGCAGGTGCTGCTGGGCACGCCGCACTCGACCGCCACGATGAAGGCCTTGCCACGCCGGTCGGCGTAGTCCTCGTCGATGTAGGGCCCGCCGGCGAGCACCTCATCGTGGATGGCGAGCGCGGCCAGGTCGCAGGCACGCACGCCCAGGAAGGCTAGGCGCGGGGCATCATGGCGGACGTCGTCGTAGGTGAGGCGGTCGCCCTCGCGGGTGGCCCTGGCCATGGGCACCGTCGGAGGGAATGTCCACGACTTCCAGGACGAGGGCGAGGAGGCGTAGTCGAAGGCCTTGGCGGTCGCGTCGCCCCCGGCCGAGGTCGAGATGCGATAGCGGCCCGGTGCCTGCTCATCGTGGATCCCGTTGGGCAGGTCGGCGCCGGAGGCGATCTCGCCGTAGACGATGGCGCTGTCACGGACCGTCGGGCCGATGACGCGGCGGCCGTCCTCCTGCAGGAGCGCGATCAGGCGATCCAGCCCCTGGCGTGGCAGCCATTCACGCGTCGTCATCTCGATCACGGCACAGCCCCCGTCCGGCCTGCTACCAGGGCTCGGACTGCTCGGACCCGTAGAGGTCGAGCAGCTGGTGGCGCGTCGCGCTGAGGCGTCGGGCCAGGGCCTCGAGCACCTTTGGGTAGATGCCGGCCGCCAGGGCGCAGTCGCTCCGCACCCGGTCGCGCAGGGCAGCGCCGTCAAAGGCGATGACCCTCACGGGTTCCAGGCAGACCACCGTGGAGGTGGCCTTGAAGGGTGCGATGATGGCCGACCAGCCGAACACGTCGCCGGGTTCGACCGTCATGAGCGTCACCGAGCCACGCCCGGCCACGTGCTCGGTGAGGGCCACGCGTCCCTCGACCAGGACGCTGAGCTCCTTGGTGTCGTCACCCTCCCGGAGAAGACGCGCACCAGCCGGCGCCTCGTACTCCCTGGCCATGCCGGCGAGGCTCTCCTTGATGCCTCTCGACAGGCCGGAGCCGAACCACGTGGCGTCGATCTCCGCTACCAATGCGGCGAGATCGGTCATGCAGGAACGGTGGTCCTGCCGGCGGGGCGCTCGTAGGGCCGTCCGACCCAGGAGAGACGGGCCGTTCGGCGGTGTCACGAGGGAGAGGCCTGGCGGGTCGAGGGGTGCTGAGGCGATGTCGGGGCCGCATGTCCCGCGCCACACAGGCCGATGGGCATCGGCAGACAATGACTCGGTAGGGCACTCTAGGCGTATGCATGAGGCTGGAGCGGTAGGTACCGCCATCGAGAAGGTGCTTCACGACTGGCCCGCTACCGGGGTGGGTGGGCAGCTGGAGCTCGAGATCCGTGACGCCACGCGCGCCGAGGCGGAGTCGGTCGCCTTCTACGCCGCAGCCATCCTGGCCGAGCACGGTTTCCCCACGACCACCTTCAGCGTGGTCAGCCATGACGTCCACTGCGCCCTTTGCGGTGCGCTGGCTGGCGCGGCCTCGCCGAGTGACCCGCAGTGCGACCGCTGTGGCGCTCCCCTGCCCCAGGTCCCCGGACCGGCCGTCATCTGCCGCGTGGTGGCGCCATGTGCCTGATGGCCCCCGCACGAGTCGTGAGCCTGGACGGCAGCATCTGCCAGGTCGAGCTGGGCGGGCGCATCGATCCGGTTTCGATGATCCTGGAGCCGGACCTGCAGGTCGGTGACTGGGTGCTCGTCAACAGCGGCACTGTCGTGCGCCGGCTGGAGCCCGACCAGGCCGAGGAGATGACGCAGGCCCTGGCCACCATGTTCGAGATGGCCGACGAGGCCGATGCACAGGCTGAGGCGGAGGCGCAGGCCGAGGCGGAGGCGCAGGCCGCAGCAGCCATCGGCGCCGCTGGCTCGCCGCCCGGAGCCCTCCCGTGAGCCCCCCACGACCGACATGATCAGATGACGGGCGCGACCGTTCCCCCCACCGCCGCGTCGAACCCAGGTGGTCCTCCTTCTCCAGGGGTTCGTGCCTCGGGCCGGCAGGCCCGGGGCACGACTCCGCCCTCGGGGCCGGTGCTCTTCGCCCGCTACGCCTTCGGTCCCAACCGGCTCGGCCTCTGCGGACCGGAGGACTGGCGTTCGCTGCTGGAGCTGGGTGTGGCCGGGGCTGCTGCGGGTGCAGGCGCGGACGGGGCTGCTGCGGGTGCAGGCGCGGACGGGGCTCGGCCGCGCACGCAGGATGCGGAGCCGGCGAACCTTGACGCCCGCACACGCACACTCGTCGCCGACATCGACCACAGCCTTCGCGACCTCGCGGCGCGTTTCGAGGGCGCCTATCCCTATCTCGAGCTCATCGCGCGCGCCCACGGCATCAGCGATGTCATGGACCGCAGCGTCGTGGACGCCTACTGGATCGGCAACGCGCTCTCCGACCAGGTCGATCCCGGCCTGATGCTCCAGTCGATGGACGCACGCTTCCGGGCGCAGCTCTCTCCGGAGGCCTGGCGCTGGCTGGAGGGCAAGCCGCAGGCGGGGGCCCGGCCGACGCACGCCTTCCACGTCTTCGATGTCTTCCCGCGCGTCGGGCTGATGCGCGGCGGCGCCGTCACGGACGCGATCAGGCTTATGGACTCGTGCCGTATCCGCTGGGGTCGCGTGCTGGAGGTGAAGGGCGAGCAGCTCGTCGTCAACGCCGTGCCACTGGGTCTCCTCGAAGGCAAGCTCGTGCTGGGCGAGGCGCGGCCGCAGACCGTGCGCCGCTGGCTGGAGGGGACCGGCTTCGTCTCCGATGTCGAGGTCGGGGACGTCGTCAGCCTGCACTGGGACTGGGCCTGCGAGGTCCTCAGCTCGGCGCGGCTCGAGGCACTGCAGCGACGGACCGCGCACCAACTGGGGCTCGCGAACCAGACGATCTGAGGTCGGGCCTGGCAGCGCGGCACCCATCATTCACCCATGACTGAGCCAGCCAAGTAGACAGGCCCACGCCACGTTCACGCGCCCTGACGGTGTCGGTCCCAGTCAGCACAGCATGGGATGACGAACAG
>JBFYUV010000012.1:0-6412 GCA_041299865.1 Chloroflexota bacterium | reverse complement strand
CCCGGCCCGCCGGCGCCGAACGCAGGTCCGTGACGTCCAGGTCCGCGTAGAGCACCTGCCCCAGCGTGCGCGGGATGGGCGTGGCGGTCATGAGCAGCACGTGAGGCGACTGGCCCTTGGCAGCGAGGGCCTCACGCTGGGCCACCCCGAAGCGATGCTGCTCGTCCACGACGACCAGGTCGAGCCGCGCGTAGGCGACGGACTCCTGGAGCAGGGCGTGGGTGCCGATCACCACGGGCGCCTGCCCGGTGGCGATGGCCTGCAGCGCCGCACGCCGTCCGGCGGCGCGCAGCGAGCCGGTGAGCAGCACGACGGGGATGGCCACCTCCGCAAGCAGGTCGCCCACCGTGCTGGCCAGCTGCCGGGCCAGCAGGTCGGTGGGTGCCAGCAGGGCAGCCTGGCCCCCGCCGTGAGCTGCCAGGGCCAGCCCGTAGGCCGCCACGGCCGTCTTGCCCGACCCGACGTCGCCCTGGATGAGGCGCAGCATGGGGACGCTGGCCGCGACGTCCGCGCGGATGGCGTCCATGGCACGCTGCTGGTCCGGCGTCAGCTCGACTGGCGCTCCAACACGCCGCGACAGCCCGGCTTCGATGGCTCGGCGCAGGTCGGCGTCCGCGGCGAGGCCGATCTCGATGACGGGACGCTGCTGGTCTCGCCGCTGGCGGCGCCGGGCGACCATGCCGACCTGCAGCGCGAGCAGCTCGTCGTGGGCCAGGCGCCGGACGGCCGCGTCGCGCTGGGCGAAGTCATCGGGGTAGTGGGCCGCCGCCATGGCGGCGCCGATGGACGGCTGCCCGCCGACGACCTCCGCGGACAGGTACTCGGGGTAGGGACCGAAGCGGTCGAGGCCGCCCCGGATGGCCTGGCGCAGCGTCCGCGCCGGAATGCCGCGCGTGAGCCGGTAGACGGGCACGATGCGGCCAACGTGGAGTAGCGGCCCGCCGTCGTCGCGCTGGAAATCGGGGTTGTCCAGCTGGGCGCGCCAGCCCTGCAGCTTGACCTTGCCGCTCACGACCACGGCGTCGCCAGCCTTGAGCTGCCGCTCGATGAAGCGACGCCCGAACCAGATGGCCTCCACCTGGCCGCTGTCGTCCTCGAGCGTCGCCGTGGTCAGCCAGAGACGTCGCCGGTGGGTGCGCTCGACGCGGATGGAACGGACCCTGGCTCGCACCGTGACCATCGTCCCCGGCGCGGTGTGGTCCAGCCGACCGATGGGCAGAACATCGCGCCGATCGAGGTAGTGGTGCGGGAAGGTCGCGAGCAGGTCGCGGACCGTGTGGATCCCCAAGCGGCGTCCGTGCCGTCGCAGCGTCGTGGCACCCGGCAGGCCGGAGAGCCCGATGGGCGTGTCCAGCCCTGCCACCGGCGCAACCGGACCGGCGACTGGTGCCGCCGGGCCCCCGGCGGCCGTGCGCGAGGCGGCCCCGGCCACCCCTTACTCGACCGCTACCAGGAGGTGATCGTGGCGCTGCCCGCCGGGGACCATCTCGACCTCCACGTCCCAGCCCTGCTCCAGGATCCGGTGGCGCAGCTCCTGCACATCGTGGGCGGACAGGCCGGTCCCGTGATGGCAGGTCACCAGGTCGAAGTCGTCAAGGCGGTCCAGGGCCCGCAGGGTGGCCGCCTCGATCGTCGTCTCCTGGGCCAGCAGGCGCTTGTCGGCATCGATGGCGATGACCTCTCCCCGGCTGACCGGCTGGCCGTCGACGACCGAATCGCGAGCTGCGGTGAAGACGGTGAACGAGCGCAGGGCCTCGGACTCCGCGGTCATGCGGGCGCTGTTGTGGGCCAGCGAGGCGCCGGGGTCGAAGGCCACGGCGGCCACGATGCCCTCGGCTGCGTTACGGGTGGCGATGATCTCGACCGTAACCATCGGTGTGAGGTCGGCGGCGTGCCGGGCCGCCAGCAGGGCGTCCCGGTCGTTGGGCAGGACGATGACCTCGCCCGAGCCGACGGCCAGGATAGCCTCTGCGATCTCGCCCACGGATGGCCGCGACCCGTGCGACGGACGGACAAGGCGGGCGCCCAGGGACTCCAGCGTGCGAGCCAGTCCGGTTGCATGCGCGACCGCCACGATGGCGATGGGCGGAGCCGGGCGGGAGGCGGGGACGCGACGGGCCACCGGCGGGCCAGCGGGCGACGCGACCGGGGCCGGCGGTTCGTCGAGGGCCGGCGCGAACGTGGCCGGCAGCTGGTCGAGGGCCGGCAGCTGGTCGGCGGCCGGCGCGACCGCGGCCGACGACCAGGCCACATCCGCTGGCGTGGCCGCGTCCGCCAGCGTGACTGCGCCGTGGTGGGCGACCTGGTCATCGAGGTCGCGGATGGCCACGTTCGAGAGGCGGCCGAAGCGCAGACCGGCGGCGATGGCATCGTCCGGCCGCTCGCCGTGGACGTGGACGCGCGCCAGCCACGCGTCGCCAGCCACAACGACCGAATCACCGGCGGCCGAGATGGCCCGGCGCAGCTCGGCGATGTCGATGCGGCCCTCCTGCGAGGCGAGCAGGTACTCCGTCTCGTAGCCGAGCACCTCGTCGCCGGGACCCTCATGCCCGGCATGGCCGTGCCCGGCGTGATCGTGCGTGACGGGGGCAGTGCCTCCGGCGGGTGGGGCGGAGAGAGCGCTGCCTGGGGCAGACGCACTGCCCGGTGTTGCGCCACCCGGTGCGGACGGCTCCGTGTCCCTGGGTTTGACCTGCAGCGCCCCCTCGAGGATGCGGTAGAGACCCTGGCCGCCAGAGTCCACGACGCCCGCGTCTTCGAGCACCGGCAGCAGCGTGGGGGTGCGCTGCACGGAGCTGGCCGCGGCGGCGATGACGTCGGCCAGCACGGCCTCCACGTGCGGCTGGCGGCCGGCGGCCGCCTCGGCAGCGTCAGCGGCGTCACGGATGACGGTCAGGATGGTGCCCTCGACGGGCGTCAGCACGGCGCCATAGGCGACCTCCGAGCCGCGCCGCAGTCCCTCGGCCAGTTGCAGGCCGTTGGCGCGACGACGGCCGTCCGCGCCGTAGGTCATGCCGCGGATGATCTGGGAGAGGATGACGCCGCTGTTGCCGCGCGCGCCCGTGAGGGCCCCCCGGCTGAGGGCCTCCGCGACACTGTCAAGGTCGCGCCGGTCATCCGGCAGCCGCTCGGCCTCCGCCAACGCGGCGCGCATCGTGGCCAGCATGTTAGAGCCGGTGTCACCATCCGGGACGGGGAAGACGTTGAGCGCGTCGACCTCATCGACGTGCGCCTCGAGGTTCTGCACGGCGGCCGCGACAGCCCGGATCACGGTCGGCCCATCGACGAAGAGTCGGGTCATCAGTGCAGGCTCGACCTCCGGCGCAAGCGTCCCATCAGTGCCCGTCCACGGCCCCGCCTCATCGCGTGCCACCGTGCGCGCGCGGCCGATGGTCTATAGTACGCGGTCGTGTGGCCAGCATCCTGACACACGCCTCGTTCAGACACGACACCCCAGAGGGACATCCATGGCACGCTCCTGCGCCTCGTGCGGCAAGACCTCGATGGGCGGCTTCAACCCCCAGTCGACCGGGATGAACCGCGTGCGGGCCCACCGCCGGTACCGCGTCAACCTGCAGCAGCTCAAGGTCCAGGACGGCGGCAAGGTCACGCGCACGCTCATCTGCACGCGCTGCCGCCGCACCCGGATGAAGGTCGCCTCCTAGCGACCGACTCGTCCGGCTAGCGACCGACTCGTCCGGCCGGCCGCGCGGACGATCCCCATGACCGGTCAGGACTCGTACCCGAGTTCACGTAGCCGTGCCCCGCAGAGCCGCTCCACCTCCTGCTGCTCGGGCGCGCTGAGGTCGCGCTGCCAGCGACCCACGGAGACCGCGGTCACGACGCCCTCGTAGTCGGGGCGGGCGCTCTGTCGCCCCTTGCCGCGATCCAGCACGGTCGCCGTGCCCAGCCCGCCAGGTTCGCCTCCGGATGCCATGCCCCTGCCCTCGCCGCGGGCGGTGCCGCCGACCTCATCGAGCCAGGCCGCGTCGGCGGCGACGCCAAGCGACGCGCAGATGCTGCGCAGGGCGACCACGGGGTCGGAAACGAGGTCCTCGTAGCGGACCTCCACATAGCGACCGTCCGAGCGCCGCGCCATGCCTGCCGCCGTGTCCTCCATCCAGCGCTGGGCATACCAGGCCAGCGGGCGCGGCACCAGCACCTTCTGCCAGGTGCCCGCCACCCAGCGCCAGTCGGGGTGCTCACGCATGGAGCAGACGACATCGCGGCCGTCACGGATGACGTGGATGACCGAGGCACCCGGGAAACGGTCGAGGATCCAGTCCAGGTGGCGGATGTTCTGAGGTGTCTTCTCGGCCCAGCGGGCCTTGCCCGCGTCGGCTCGGGCGCGGCCTGCAAAGGCATCGATGAAGCTGCCCTGCGACGCCGCAGCCCGGCGCATCGCCTCCAGTTCGGCGCGCGGGATGGCATAGGCCTCGGCCAGCCAGGCGAGGTTGAAGGCGGCCGGCACGAAGAGCTTCGTCTCGGCCCCGGCGCAGATCTGCGGATGTCGATCGAGGAGCTTGCGCAACAGCGTGGTGCCGCTGCGCGGCGCGCCGCCCATGACGATGTGATGCTGGGCCGAGCGGTAGGCCGCCATCCGCCAGCGGCGCTGGCGCAGGCGCTCGGCACGGTTGCGGACGCGGCCCAGCAGCGGGCTGCCGGCCATGCTCAGGCGTCGCTGTCGAGCCAGATGGTCATGGGGCCGTCGTTGACCAGAGCGACCTCCATCTCTGCCCCGAACTCGCCGCGGCCGACAGGGATGCCACGGCCCTCGACCGCGGTCGTGAAGACCTCCACCAGCTCTGCGGCGAGATCCGGTGCCGCGGCGTAGACGAACGACGGCCGGCGACCCTTGCGCGTGTCGCCGTAGAGCGTGAACTGGCTCACGATAAGCATGGACCCGCCCACGTCGGCCAGGGAGCGGTTGGTGCGCCCTTCCGCGTCGCGAAAGATGCGCAGGTCGACGGACTTGTCAGCCAGGGCCCGCGCGACCTCCGCGCTGTCCGCCGGGCCGACGCCCACGAAGGCCAGCAGCCCATGGCCGATGGCGCCGCGCTCGTCCCCGGAGACCGTGACGCGAGCCTCGCTGACCCGCTGCAGGAGCACGCGCATCGGCTCAGCCCCCGATGGGGGCGGGAACGTCCACGGTCGGCTCGAGGCTCGACGCGAAGAAGGCCTCGTGGCCACGCCGCACGCCCTCGCGCACCAGCTCGACCTCCTCCGAGGCGTCGCGACCGCGCTGGAAGAGTGCCGAGCCCACGATGCAGACGTCGACGCCGTGGCGACCCACCGTCTCGGCCGTCTTGTGGTTGACGCCGCCGTCGACGTGCACGAGTCCGCCCCGGCCGGCCGCCGCGAGGAGCGCCCGCGCCTCGGCGATCTTGGGGGCCATCTCCGGCATGAAACCCTGACCGCCCCAGCCAGGCTCGACGGTCATGATCATGATGACGTCGAGGAGCGCGACCCGGTCTGCCACCGCCTGGACCGGCGTGCGGGGGCTGACCGCCAGGCCAGCACCCTGGCCGGCTGCCCGGATGGCGGCGATGGCAGCGTCCTTCTGCTCATCGCTCTCGGGCGCCTCCACGTGGAAGGTGATGGTCTGCGGCCCGGCGGCGATGTACCGGTCGATGTAGCGCGACGGCTCGTCGATCATGAGGTGCACGTCCAGCGGCAGGTCGGTGACGCGTCGCCAGGCGGCCACGACGTCCGGACCGAAGGTCAGGTTGGGGACGAAGTGGCCGTCCATGACGTCCAGGTGCAGGCGGTCCACGCCCGCCCGCTCCAGCTTGTGGGCGACGCGATCGAGCCGGCTGAAGTCGGCGTTGAGGATGCTGGCCGAGATGAGCACCGCGGGGTGTTCGCCGTCCCGGTCTGCCCGAGCCGCGCTCACGCAGGCTCTCCGACGTTGCCGCTCTCCATCCGCGTGGTGCTCGCCCTGGCCCGATCGCTGGAGGGCGCGCGAGCGCCGGAGGCGGGGGCGCGGCTGCCGAGTACGGCGGCGCTGCCGAGTGCGGCGGCGCTGCGCCGCTCGATGGCCTCTCGACGTCGCTGCACGGCATCCGGAGCGGGTTGGCCCGCGTGCTCCGCCGCCAGCTGGCCGCAGGCGGCACCGATGTCGAGGCCGCGGTTGCGGCGCACCGTGGTGTCCAGGCCGGCGGCTCGCAGGATGACCGCAAAGGCCTCCACGCGCTCGGGCGGCGAGGGCTGCCAGGGCGTGTGGGCGACGGGGTTCATGGGGATGAGGTTGACATGCGCGAGACGCTCGCGCAGGAGGGCCGCCGCCGCCCGGGCGTCGGCCGCCGTGTCGTTGATGCCGTCGATCATGACCATCTCGTAGGTGACCCGGCGGCCGGGGACCTCTGCATACTCCGTGGCCGCCCGCACCACGTGTGGAGCGGGTAGCGCCGAT
>JBFYUV010000011.1:0-2556 GCA_041299865.1 Chloroflexota bacterium | reverse complement strand
GCCTATTCGGGCCTCTCGGACGCCGAGATCGCCGAGATGACACGCTGGTTCGAGGCTCACACCATCAGTCGGCACGGCCGTTACCGTCTCGTGGAGCCGCGCGTGGTCATCGAGATCGCCTTCGACGTGGTGCACCGCGCGGGGCGCCACGCTTCCGGCTACGCGCTGCGCTTCCCACGCATCGTGCGCCTGCGTGAGGACAAGGACGCCACCGGGATCGACCGGCTGAGCACGGTCGCCGCGCTCCACGAGCGGCTCCAGGCGGGCGGCCGCTACGGCGTCCTGACCGCGGCGGGCGGTCTGCCATGAGCGATGATGACGCCATGCCCGAGCTGCCAGCCTGTCCGCGACCCTTGGTCACGACCGACGCGAGTCGGCCATGACCGGAAGCCCGGACGACGCTGACCGTGTCCGCACCCTGCGCGAGGCCCTGACCGCCACCGGTGCCGGCATCTACCTGGCCACCCACGTGGCCGGACCCCTGTCGGCGGAGACGCTGGCCGCCGTTCACGAGTCGGACGAGCTGGAACTGCGCATCGGACGGGTGGGACCAGATCGCGCCGAGGACCTGGAGCAGCGCGAGTGGGAGGCACGCGCCGCCGTGGCGGCGACCATCAAGGCCCCCTTCGAGCAGGTCGTGCTCAGCCACGGGGCGGCGGAGGCAGCTCGCTGCATCACCCTGGAGCTTCTCGGGGCCCGGGTGGCTCCGCCCCAGCCTGGCACTCGCCGGGGGCGCGCCACAGACCCAAGGCCCCCCGCAGACCTAACGCCCGGCACTCGCGGCGGGCTCACCCCTCCCATGCGCGTCGTCACCGTCGAGGGGCTTGCGGAGCCTATCGCACGGGCCGTCGGATCGGTGGCTCGGGCACTCGGTGCGGAGGTGGACCACCTCCCGGTGGTACCCCAGATCCTTGGCTCGGATGTGGCGCTCGTGGCCATGCCGCACGTCGACCCGCTGGGCCGACTGCACGACCCCGGGCCCGTCGCCTTGACGACCCAGCGGGCAGGAGCGCGACTCCTCGTGGACATCAGCCTGAGCGTGGGGGCCCTGCCGCTGGATGTCGCCGAGATGGGTGCCGATGCTCTTGTGGGCGATGTGCAGCGATGGCTGCTGGGCCCGGAGGGTCTGGCCCTGGCCTGGCTGTCCCCGGCCCTGGGCGATGACGTCCCGGCGCGAATGCGAGCGACGACCGGCCCCTTCGCGCGCGGCTCGCTGCTGGCCCTGGCGCGCAGCGTGGGCTGGCTGCTCATGTACGTCGAGCTGCCCTGGGTCGTGGCGCGGACCGGGCGCCTGGCGCGGCGGCTCTACGGCAGCCTCGCCGGCATCCATGGCGTGGAGCTTGTCGGCGATCGGGCTGCGCATGCGGGCCTGCTGGCGTTCCGCATCATCGGCTGGGACGCCGAGCAGGCCGCTGAGGAGCTCTCGCGCAGCGCCTTCGTCATCGCCGATGTGGAGAGCGAGGCCGATGTCGTCCGCGTGAGCGTTGGCGCCTGGAACCGGGAGGACGAGCTGGACCGCTTCGTCGCGCGGGTCGCGGAGCTGGCCGCGCACACCCCCGCCAGCCTGCCGCGCAAGCCGTCGTTGACCATCCTGCGCGGACCGCTGGACCACGACCGTTGAGCGCTCCCGAGCGGCCCACGCCGCCCGGACCGTCCGACCATCCCGAGGTGCGCCAGCGCACGGAGCTGGAGATCCGGTGGCGGCAGGCGCGCAACGCCCCGCCGCCCGTCGTCCGGGCCGTGCTCGCCAATGTGGCAGTGGCTGGCATCGGCGGCATCGTGCTGCTGCTCGTGGACTGTCTGGCCAGCCAGGGCGTGCTGCCGGGTGCCTGGGCATCCGTGGCGCCCGTCATCTACGTGGTCGTGGTCATCGTGAGCGGCAGCCTGTTGACGTATCTCTGGGTGGAGCTGCCCACCGGCAGGGCAGGGGAGCGGCGCCGCTCCGGCTGGTCGGCCGTCCTGGGCCTGTTCGCCAGCATCCCCATCGTCTACCTGGCCCTCGTCATCATCTTCCAGGTCATCCGCCCGCTGCTCGGGTAGCGAGCCTGACCGCGATCCGGGGTGCTCGGCCGCCGGCCGCGCTGGTGCTAGCATCGCCCCAAGGCAGCCAAGGCAGCCAAGGCAGCCAAGGCAGCCACCCGTCCCGGCGGGGGAGTAGCTCAACGGTCAGAGCGGTCGGCTTATATCCGACTGGTTCCTGGTTCGAATCCAGGCTCCCCTACCAGCCCACCGCACCCGCGGACGTCGTGGCGCCTGGCACTTCACCAGAATGAGCGAACATCAGGGGCCCGATCGCGCGTCTCTGCACATCGACCAGGGTCTTCGCGGACCTGCCCGGCCCGGCGATGCCGTCAGCCACGCTCGGCGGACCGCTGCTATCGGCTGCACCCCAATGTTGGCGTCGCCTTGTCGCACCCCGGTGCCGCAGTCGGGTCTGTCTGCGGGCCTTCGGCCTGTCACAGCGCCGTCACAGTTCGGCCATTCTGGAGATCCGCAGGAGGCCGGCCATCGGCACGCCGATAGGGGACGACGGTGGTGCCCCATCGCATCGGCACG
>JBFYUV010000010.1:0-5876 GCA_041299865.1 Chloroflexota bacterium | reverse complement strand
CCCTCATCACCACGAACGAAGGGACCCGTCAGGGCCGCCTCCACGCCCAGGCGTTCCGCGTTGGCGAGGCTGCCCCGGATGAGCGGTCCGTAGATGGCGAGGCTGCCGGCTTCGTCGAGGCCGGCACCCCTGGCGGCTTCCGTGATGGCGTCGAGCAGGCCCACGAAGCCCCCCGCGGCCAGCACCGCGGCAGCGTGGTACGCCTGCTTGCCGCCCGGGGGCAGCCTCACCGGCTGGGCCCCGATGTCCGTGGCCAGCTCGGCCAGCGTGGTCAGCAGCTCCTCGCTGCCCTCCAGCGCCACCGTCGCGCCGGGCAGGGCTGCGAGCGCGGCCTCCAGGTCCGCGAAAGCCACCAGGGGGTGGAACGAACCGATGGCCGTCCCGGCCGCCTGGGCGGGCTCGAGGACGCCGGCGCCGAGCGCACCCGAGGTGTGCACGGCGGCCTGGCCGGCGTAGAGGCGCAGCTGTGCGGCCACGTCGGCAAGGGCATCATCCGGCACGGTCACGAAGACGAGGTCCACCGCGTCGGTGATGGCGGATGGCGAGGCGACGGCCAGGGCGCCCGGAACCAGGGCACCGAAGCGCTCGCGGCGGGCGGGGTCGCGAGTGGCCACCGCGGCCACCGGCCAGCCCGCCGTCGCGAAGGCCACCGCCAGAGCGCAGCCCACGCGGCCGGCGCCGACGAAGCCGATGCGCGGGTGACCACTGGGGTCGTGGGGCGGATGCGGATGACGATGCCCGGGGCCGCCATGCGGTCCCTCGTGGACGTGTTCCGCGTCGTCGGGGACGTGCCCCGCTCGTTCGTCGCTCACGTCCCCAAGACTATCCGTCCGGCGGCCGGCCGTATACTTCGAGGACACTCGAACACGCCCCGACCCGAGGCGGGCACTCCCGTCAGGAGCCGACATCCCGAGCGCGCCCGCCGCGCCCAGCCTGGAGTTCGCCTCATGACATCGCCCGCGTCGCCCTCGTCCTCGGCATCCTCCTCGTCCGTCTCCCAGGCCGCCCGGGCCCTGCTGCGTGCCGGCGACCTGACGGCCACCATCTACCGGCTGGACACGGTCAGCGACCGGCTCCACGAGCTGCCCTTCACCGTCAAGATCCTGCTCGAGAACGTCCTGCGCCACAGCGCGACCGGCATCGCGGGCGAAGCAGACGTGGCCGCCCTGGCTGCCTGGCGCCCCGGCCTCGACGCCGACATCGAGATCCCCTTCATGCCCGGCCGTGTCCTGCTCCAGGACTTCACGGGCGTACCGGCGGTCGTGGACCTGGCCGCCATGCGTGACGCCATGGCGGAGCTGGGTGGAGATCCGGCCCGTATCAACCCGCTCGTGCCGGCCAGCCTCGTCATCGACCACAGCGTCCAGGTCGACCGCTTCGGGACCGCGGAGGCCTACGCCTTCAACGTGGAGCGGGAGTACGAGCGCAACGGGGAACGCTACCAGCTGCTGCGCTGGGCTCAGACGGCCCTGCGCGGCTTCCGCGTCGTGCCGCCCGGGACGGGCATCGTCCACCAGGTCAACCTGGAGTTCCTGGGCGACGTGGTCAGCCTCCGCGACGATGAGAGCGCGGGCGGCGAGCCGGTGGCCTTCCCCGATACGCTCGTGGGCACCGATTCGCACACCACCATGATCAGCGGCCTGGGCATCCTGGGCTACGGCGTGGGTGGCATCGAGGCGGAGGCGGTGCTGCTGGGCCAGCCGCTCTACCAGCCCCTGCCGCGGGTCGTAGGCGTCCGCCTGCACGGTGCGCTGCCGACCGGCAGCACGGCCACCGACCTCGTGCTCGTCGTCAGCCAGCTGCTGCGGGCTCACGGCGTGGTGGGCAAGTTCGTGGAGTTCACCGGCGACGGGCTGGCCTCGCTGGCACTGGCCGACCGCGCCACGCTGGCCAACATGGCGCCCGAGTACGGTGCCACGACGGGCATCTTCCCCATCGACGAGGAGACCATCGCCTACCTGCGCCTCACCGGACGTGACGAGGCCCGCATCGCGCTCGTGGAGGCCTACGCCAGGGAGCAGGGCCTGTGGCGCCTGCCCGGCGCGACGCCGCTCTTCGACGAGACCCTGGAGCTCGACCTCGCCTCGGTCGGCCCATCCGTGGCCGGTCCGCGCCGGCCCCAGGACCGGGTGGCCCTGGGCGACTTGCGCGACAGCTTCCGGGCCATCTATCCGCCGCCGGGCGGGGATGGCGGCGGCTATCCGATGGTGGCGGTCCAGGTCCAGGACCAGGACGGTGGCCAGGACCAGCGAGCCTCCCTGGCCACGGGCTCGGTGGCCATCGCCGCCATCACGAGCTGCACGAACACCTCTAACCCGAGTGTCATGGTCGGCGCCGGGCTGCTGGCCCGCAACGCGGTGGCGCGTGGCCTCTCGGTGGGCCCCACCGTCAAGACCAGCCTGGCGCCCGGCTCGCGGGCCGTGACCGCCTACCTGCGCGACGCCGGTCTCCTGCCGCCCCTGGAGCAGCTCGGCTTCGATGTCGTCGGCTACGGCTGCACCACCTGCATCGGCAACAGCGGGCCGCTGGACAACGCCGTGGCGGAGGCCGTGGAGGCCAACGACCTGGTGGTGGCCGCGGTCCTCTCGGGCAACCGCAACTTCGAGGGCCGCATCCATCCGCTCGTCAGGGCGTCCTACCTGGCCTCGCCACCCCTGGTCGTGGCCTTCGCGCTGGCCGGCCGCGTGGACATCGACCTGGAGAGCGAGCCGCTCGGCACCGGCAGTGATGGGCAGCCCGTCATGCTGGCCGACATCTGGCCCTCTGCCGATGAGATCGCCGACGCCATCGGTGGCGCCGTCACCCCGGAGCTCTTCCGGGCCACGTATGCCAGCGTCTTCGAGGGCGACGACCGCTGGCGGGCCCTGCCCGTGCCCTCCGGCGACCGCTACGAGTGGCAGGCGGAGTCGTCCTACATCGCCGCGCCGCCGTTCTTCAGCGGCCTGACGCGGGAACCCGCGCCCATCGGGCCCATCAGCGGCGCCCGGGTGCTGGCGATGCTGGGCGACTCGGTGACCACGGACCACATCTCGCCGGCCGGCAACATCGCCGCCTGGAGCCCGGCCGGCCAATGGCTGCAGGCACGCGGCGTCATCCCCGCCGACTTCAACAGCTATGGCGCCCGGCGTGGCCACCACGAGGTCATGATGCGAGGCACCTTCGCCAACATCCGCCTGCGCAACGCCCTGGCCTCGAAGGAGGGCCCCTGGACGACCTTCCAGCCCGGAGGCGAGGAGCTCTTCATCTACGACGCCGCCATGCGCTACCAGGAGGCCGGCACGCCGCTGCTCATCCTGGCCGGCAAGGAGTACGGCAGCGGCAGCTCGCGCGACTGGGCCGCCAAGGGCACCCGCCTGCTGGGCGTCCGGGCCGTGCTGGCCGAGTCGTTCGAGCGCATCCACCGCTCCAACCGGGGGGGCCTGGGCGTGCTGCCCCTGCAGTTCCTGGCCGGCCAGGACGCGGCCAGCCTGGGCCTGAGCGGCCGTGAGGCCTACGACATCCTGGGCCTCTCGGATGCCATCGCGCCGCGCTCCAGGGTGACCGTGACGGCACACGGCGATGCCGGCGAGCGAAGCTTCGAGGCCGTGGTGCGGCTGGACGGTGCCATCGAGGTCGACTACTACCGCCACGGCGGCATCCTGCCGGCCGTGCTGCGGCGCCTGGCCACGGAGTAGCGACCGGGGCGTGGGTCGCGCCCCGGGGCGGGCGCATCCTCAGGCGGGCGCGGGCGGCGTGACCTTGAGCACGTGGCCGCCGTTCGTGACCACGTAGAGCTCGCCCTCGTCGTCCTCGCCGAACGACTGCGGCTGGCCCAGGCCCGGGTCCACGCGGCCGACCACGACCGGTGCCGCATCGCCGACCAGCAGGTCGGCGACCGGGACCGCCCAGATGGTGCCGCTGCAGTAGTCGCCGTAGAGGTAGGTGCCCTGAGGCAGGGTCGCGCCGCTGCCGCGGTAGGCATAGCCGCCGATGACAGCGCAATACGCCCCGTCACCCGCCACGTGCGGGTAGGCGATGGCGGGCGCGATGTGCGCGGCGAGGTCGCAGGGACGGTCACCCAGGCACCCCGGCCCCTCCATGTCGCTCCAGCCGAAGCTCGCCCCGCGGGCCCCGTGGGGCAGCACGTCGATCTCCTCCCAGGCGCCCTGGCCGACGTCGCCGATGTAGATGTCACCGCTGACGCGGTCGATGCTGAAGCGCCACGGGTTGCGCAGGCCGATGGCATGGATCTCGGCGCGGCTGTCGGGATCGTCGGCGAAGCCATTGTCGGCCGGGATGACGTAGGGCCAGCCATGATCCACGTCCACGCGCAGCAGCTTGCCCAGCAGCGACCAGCGGTCCTGTCCGTGGCCGTGCGGGTCGTTGCCCGAGCCACCGTCTCCCGTGCTGATGACGAGCATGCCGTCGCCGTCGAAGGCCAGCATGCCGGCCTTGTGCGTCGTGTAGATCTGGGGGATGACGAGCAGCGGCCGCTCCGTGGCCTCGACCGGGCGCGGTGCCTCCGTGGGCTGGGCGCTGGCCTCTACCGTCATGGCCGGCACAGCGCTGGTGTCTGGCGCAGCACTGGTGTCGCCGCGGCCCGGCAGCGTCCGCAGCGGCAGCGTGAACTGGCTGATGGAGGTCGCGCCGTCGTCGGCCTGGGAGTAGGTCACGAAGAAGCGGCCGTTCTCCTCGAACGCCGGATGGAAGGCCAGGCCGAGCAGACCGCGCTCGTTGTGATCGAGGACGCGCTCGCTGATGTCCAGCACGGGATCGGGATCCACGACGCCAGCGGCATCGATACGCCAGATACGGCCGCTCTGCTCGACGACGTAGCGGTCGCCGCTGCCGTCGCCGGCACCGACCAGCAGGACCGGTCCTTCGAAACCGGAGGCGATGGGCTCGAGATGGATGGCGAGATCGGGCCTGGGGACCTGGGCAGCCGCGGTCGGCGCGGCCAGCGCGAGGAGGAGCGCCAGGACGGCGGCACAGGCGACGGCCATCGAGCTTCGATCGCCAGCCACCGGACCCCCTCGCGCCTCGGGTCAGCCCGCCGACGGGCTGGGCGACGCCGTCTCGCCTTCGGCAGGAGGCAGCGCCGTGGCCGCTGTTCCGACTGGCGCAGGCGATGCCACCGACGCGCCCTCGAACGACCACGCGCGGAGCTCGAGGATGGTGGACCCTGCGCCGTCGGCCAGGGTCAGCGTCTCTCCCGAGCGGCGCCACGCCACAGCCTCGTCGAGGAGCGCCAGCAGGCGGCGATCCTGGCGCTGCAGCGGGCGCAGGTCCTGGCCATCGCAGGGCAGGCCGACGATGACGATGGGGGCGATGACGATGCGGTCGGCCTCGACCGTGTAGCTGCCCTCGAGCTGCCGGCAGCCCGTATCGCCTGTGAATGACCCGTCGTCGGCCAGCACGAGGCTCACCTGCGAGCCGTCCAGGACCGGCCCGAGCTTGCCGCCGGTGCGGGCCAGGCGCTCCACGAGCCAGGCACCCGCGGGACTCGCTTCCAGGGGCCGCTCGAGCGAGACGCGGACGCGGCCCTCGGCATCGAGCAACTGGAGGCCCCTCGACCCCTGGGCCCAGCCGGTGACCACCGCGAGTGCCTGAGTGAAGCCGAAGGCCTCATCCTCGAGCCGCTGCCGGCAGCGCCCGGAGCCGGGGCTGATGATCCCGAGGCGGATGGCCTGGCCGTCCACAGAGTAGCCCCCAAGGTAGGTGCCACAGCCGGTCTCCCCTTCCAGTCGGCCCGCGGGCAGCAGCGAGACCGTCAGCGTCGAGCCGCGCAGGGGGGCCACGGGACCCTCGCCCCAGGTGTCGTACGCGGTCGCGACCCAGGTCCCTTCAGGTCGGACATCGACCGGCACGGCCGACGCGACCGGCACGGCCGACGCGAC
>JBFYUV010000009.1:0-9917 GCA_041299865.1 Chloroflexota bacterium | reverse complement strand
TCCCGGTCGAGGCACAGGCGAGGGTGTGGAAGCCCCACTCCGCGGCACGGGCCGCCGCCACGGCCACGACGCGGTCCTTGAACGAGAGCGTCGGGTTCCGCGAGTCGTCCTTGACCCAGAGCCGCTCGAGGCCCAGGCGTGCCGCCAGCCGTGGCGCCTCGAGGAGCGGCGAGACGGGGACCCGCAGGCCACCCGCTGGACGGCTCGAGAGAGGCAGGAGCTCGGCGAAGCGCCACAGGTCGGGCTCCCGGGCATCGATCCGATCGCGACTGAGTCGCGCGCGAAGCGCTGGCAGGTCATAGCCAGCCTCCAGCGGCCCGAAGCAGCGGTGGCAGACGAAGACCGGCCCTTCCGCGGCGGGTTCGCCGCAGGCGCGGCAGCGCAGGCCCGTGAAGCCGGGCTGGAACACGTCAGGTCCAGGGGGCGAGCTAACTTCGGTGAGGAAGGGTTCGGGACGAACGGCGACGAGGGTCATCAGGTGGATCCTTCCAGGCAGGAGGCCGGCCGCGGTGCCGGCGGGGTGCTCAGGAATCACGAAGGCCGCGACCTTCGTGTCGTGGTCGCGGCCCCGGGGATCCGGCCTGACTGCGGGCGAGGGACGCGCCCGGCTCAGGCCCCGTCCGATCCCGGCGGGGCCGAGGGCATCGCCATGGTCGCGGCAGGCGTCGGCATGGCGGGGATGATACCGGCAGCGGCCATGAAAAGGCAAGTGGCGCGCTACACATATACGCAGCGACCACCCGACGAGCGCCCACCTCGGCCAGGGATGTATAGCGATGCGAAGCGACTGTATAGTCAGGCCATGGAGCGGCTGCGCGAGCGGGTCAGGACGAGCAAGCGCGGCCGCCAGCAACTCATCCGCGAGATCGTGGGCCACGAGGCCGTGGGGAGCCAGCACGACCTGGTGTCGCTGTTGGCTGCGCGTGGCGTCCGCGTCACACAGGCCACCGTGAGCCGCGACGTCACGGAGCTTGGCCTGGTCAAGGTCGGCATCGGAGGCCGGCACGTCTACGCCTCGCCCGAGGGGTTCGGCCCCTCCGGGACGCCGGCGGGTGACGACGAGCGACTCCGACGCATCCTGGCTGACTACCCGGTGCGAGTGGGTCGCTCGGGACTCACGTTGCTGCTACTGTCGGAGGCGGGAACGGCCGGGGCCATCGCCCAGGCCATCGACGGATCGACACTCGACGAGCAGGAGGGCACGCTGGCCGGGGACGACACCATCCTCGTGCTGTTCGCTGACGACGCCCGCCTCCGGGCGTGGCTGGCGCGGTTCGAGGCGCTCCGGCCGACGGCGACGCTGATGGGACACCGACGATGACTGACCCGGGGTCGGGCTCCTCGGACGCCGCGTCGTCCGAACCGCTCAAGATCCTGGTGGTGGATGACGAGCCGGCGATGGTCGGCGCGCTGGGCGCACTGCTCGGGCAGGCCGGCCATCGCATCATCGCCGCCTACGACGGGGAAGAGGCACTGCGGCGCTTCCGCGACGACGAGCCGGACCTCGTGCTGCTCGACCTGGCCATGCCGGGCATGGACGGCGCCACCGTCTGCCGGCGCATCCGCGAAGTCAGCGACACGCCCGTCATCGTCGTCTCCGGCGAGCGCGACCATGCCGCCACGATCGAGCTGCTCGACCTGGGGGCAGACGACTACGTGCGCAAGCCCTTCCGGGCCGACGAGTTGCTGGCCCGTGTGCGCGCCGTCTCACGCCGCGCCGGCACCCGCACCCGCAAGCTGGGCCTGGGTGACCCGGCCGGCTACGAGCTGGACCGGCGGCGACACGAGATCCGTTGGCAGGGCAGTCCGCTCCCCACGACGGTCATCGAGTTCCGCCTCCTGCGGGTCATGATCGAACGCCTCGGCGAGGTCGTCACGCACGACGAGCTGCTGGCGGCCGGCTGGCCGGACGTGCCCGACCCGGCACCCGAATGGCTCAAGCCGCACCTCGCGAGGCTGCGCGAGAAGCTCGTGAACGCCGGGGCGCCGGTGCCGGTGGCCGTGCGAGGGGTGGGCTACCGCCTGGACGCCTGAGGGTCAGGGCAGCGTCCTTACGGCGGTCGGATCCAGGTCTGGTCGGGCACGGGACGGGCAAGCTCCGACACCGCACCGCTCCCGACACCGGCCTGGCTGTCACCGCAGCGCTACCCAACGTTCACTGCCCGGGCACTGCCTTCTCACCACTCTGCCGCTGACATCGGCTGGCCATCTGCGTAGCGTCTGGGCGCGGGCGGAGCGTCCGTGCGCCCGAGCTCGCGAGACGGGTACTCGCACCGCAGGAGGATCTACAGATGGCCATCGATACGGGCAACACTGCCTGGCTCTTGATGTCGACAGCATTGGTGATGCTGATGCTGCCGGGCCTGGCGCTCTTCTATGGAGGTCTCGTCCGGGCCAAGAACGTCCTGTCGACGATCATGCACAGCTTCTTCGGCCTGGCCATCGTCACGGTCGTCTGGGTCATCGTGGGCTTCAGCCTCGCCTTCGCTCCATCGGTCGGTGGCCTTGGCGTCGTGGGCGGCCTGGACTTCGCCTTCTTCCAGGGCGTCGGCATGGAGCCCGTGGAAGGCTTCGGCGGTGCACAGGGCATCCCCTTCGTGCTCTTCGCCACCTTCCAGATGATGTTCGCGGCGATCACCCCGGCACTCATCAGCGGCGCCTTCGCTGAGCGCAAGCGCTTCGGTGCCTTCGTCGTCTTCACCATCGCCTGGTCGCTCCTGGTCTACTCGCCCATGGCCCACATGGTGTGGGGCGGAGGGCTCCTCTTCGACCTGGGTGCCCTTGACTTCGCGGGCGGCACCGTCGTCCACATCGCCTCCGGCGTGTCGGCCCTGGTCGTGGCCCTCGTCATGGGCAAGCGGGTGGCCGGTCACCATGTCGAGCCGCATGACGTGCCCATGACCGTTCTTGGCGCCGGCCTCCTGTGGTTCGGCTGGTTCGGCTTCAACGCCGGCTCGGCGCTGGGCGCCAACGGCCTGGCGGCCCAGGCGCTCATGGTCACCACCGTGGCCGCCGCCGCCGGCACGCTGACGTGGGTCGGCGCCGCATACGCCAAGGGCCGCAAGGTCAGTGTCGTCGGAGCGGCCGCCGGCGCCGTGGCCGGCCTGGTGGCCATCACGCCCGCCGCCGGCTTCGTGACCGTCGGTGGGGCGCTGGTCCTGGGCCTCGTGGCCGGCGCGATCTGCTTCGGCATCACGCTGGTGCGTGACCGACTGGCCATCGACGACTCGCTCGACGTCTTCGCGGTCCACGGCGTGGGCGGCATCTGGGGCGCCATCGGCGTGGGCATCTTCGCGGCCGCCTCCATCGGCGGGGTCTCCGGCCTCATCGAGGGCAGCGTCGACCAGCTCCTCATCCAGATCGGCGCCGTCGCCTTCACCGTCGTCTTCGCCTCGGTGATGACCTTCGTCATCATCAAGGTCATCGATGTCGTGCTCGGCCTGCGTGTCGGGCCCGACGCCGAGGAGGCCGGCCTGGACATCGCCGTCCACGGTGAGACCGCCTACGTGCCCTGGTCCGGCTCACCCTCAGGCGTCGGCGCCAGCGCCTCCGTGGCGCACTCGCCGGTCACCGGGCAGGCGTCGACCATCGCCACCGCCAAGTACTGAGCTGGCCGATGTGACCTGATCGCGGCCCGGCAGGACGCCTCCTGCCCTGGCGGGCCGGATCGCCAGCTCTCCGCAAGACCCGTGGGGCTCCCTCCCCGCGGGTCTTCGGCTGTCCGCGCCGGTCGTGCGTGGGTCTGGGTTGTCCGGAGCCGGCAGCTTTCCGGCTTGGCCAACAGCTATCCGGACGGACCGACGTAGGGCAGCTCCAGCACGAACTGTGAGCCGTGGGGCTCGCGCGGCTCGACGCGCAGCTCGCCGCCCATCGAGCGAGCCAGGTGCCGGGCCGCAAAGAGGCCGATGCCGGCGCCACGGGGCGAGTCGTCCAGCCGCACGAAGGGCTCGAAGATGCGCTCCCGCCAGGGCTCCGGGATGCCCGGACCGTCGTCGGTGATGGCCAGCCGGGCACGAGCGCCGTCACGCCAGCCGTAGATGTCGATGCGGCCGGAGGTCGGCGCGTACTTGGCGGCATTCTCGAGCAGGTAGCCCAGCAGGCGGTGGAGCATCTGGCTGGAGGCCAGGGCCACGAGGGGCTGATCGCGGAAGGTGGACACGAGGGCATGCGAGCGCAGCATCGGCCCGAGCTCAGAGGTGACCTCGGAGACGACGGCGACGAGATCCACGGGCAACAGCTCGGCTGTCGGCGAAGGCATGACGCGCAAGCTCTCCAGGATCGAATCGACCGTCTGGTCGATGCGATCGACCTGCGCCAGGGCCTCGTGCTCCCAGGTCGCGGCCTCGGCACTGCCGGCCGATCGCGCCTGGCCGCCCAGCAGCTCGACATAGGCGCGCACGACGGCCAATGGCGTGCGCAGGGCGTGTGTGACCACGGCCACGAGGTTGGCACGTGCCTCGTCGATGGCGCGCAGCGAGTCGATCTGGGCCTCGGCCTCGGCGTGCAGCCGGCTCTTCTCGACGAGGGCGGCCAGGAGCCCCGCCAGCGTCTCGAGGAAGCGGAGGCGGGCGGGCGTGAACTCGCGCGGCTCCACCGTCTGGACGTTCAGGACACCCACGACCTGCTCATCCCAGACCAGCGGCACTGAGCACATCGAGGTGAACTGCGCCTGGTCCACGCCACGGATCCAGGCGAAGCGATCATCAGCGTGCACGTCGGGGCTGACGATGGTCGAGCGCACCTGGGCCGCGAGGCCGGTGATGCCGTGGCCCATCTCGAGGCGCGCCACCCCGACGGCTTCGTGATCGAGGCCATTGGTCGCCGCCAGGGTCAGGCCGCTGCCATCGCGGTCGGTGAGGTAGAGCGAGCAGACGTCGGCTCGCGCGGCTGCCTTGGCTCGATCGATAACGGTGCCCATGAGCTCGTCCCACGTGCGCGCGGTGGCCGCCAGGTGTGCCACCTCGGCCAGGAAGCTGATCTCGTCGAGGTGCGCCGGCTCGGACCCGGCACCGGCCCTGGCCCTGGCCCCAGACTTGGCCCCGGGTGCGGCTTCGAGCGTCCGGGGGCGGGTATCGCGCTGTGGCATGCCCAGATGGTGGCGTCCGGCCGCCCTGCGGTCAAACCGGGAGCCAGGAGCGGCAGACGGCCATGCTCGTCGGCCCGACCAGCTGCTGGTGGGACCGATGGGTCGCGGGCTCGTTACCGTATCGCATCCCATCCGTCACCAAGCCGTCGCCGGCGGTACGCGGACGACGCCGGACCCGCCGTTGACCGTTCTCGCGTCGTTCACTATCGTCCTCTGACCACCCACGAGCCTGGGGAGGCGCGAGGCGGGACTTGGCGGCTGGCAGGTCCCCTTGGTCGCTGGCCCCGCGGACGCACATCCCTCACGAGGACGCCCCGATGGACGACCCGCAGCCGAAGAAGGGACTCTACGACCCCGGATTCGAGCACGATTCGTGCGGCGTCGGCTTCGTTGCCGATCTCAACAACGTCGCCTCGCACGACGTCGTCCGCAACGGCATCGACGTCCTGGTCAACCTCGACCACCGCGGCGCCCGCGGCGCTGAGGAGGCCACCGGCGATGGCGCCGGCATCCTCGTCCAGCTGCCCCACGCCTTCTTCCTGCGGGAGTGCTCCGAGCTGGGCATCTCCCTTCCCGGACCTGGCGACTACGCCGTCGGGCAGTGCTTCCTGCCGCGCGACTCGCACACCCACGACGGGGTCCGCTACCACTTCGAGCGCGCACTCGATGAGCTGGGGCTGGAGATCCTGGGCTGGCGTGAGGTGCCCACCGACAACAGCACCCTGGGCGCCACGGCCATCTCCGGAGAGCCGGCCATCTGGCAGGTCATCGTGGCCCGCCCGGTCAGCTGCCACACCCAGGTCGAGTTCGAGCGACGCCTCTTCGTGGCCCGCAAGTTCGCCACCCGCACGGTTCGCGAGTCGGTCAAGGGCGCTCAGCAGTTCTACCTCTGCTCGATGTCCTCGCGGACGATCGTCTACAAGGGCATGCTCACGCCCCGCCAGGTGCCGGCCTACTTCCCGGACCTGGGCGACGAGTCGTTCGAGTCCGCCCTGGTCCTCATCCACAGCCGCTTCTCGACGAACACGCTGCCCACCTGGCCGCTGGCGCACCCCTTCCGCACCCTGGCCCACAACGGCGAGATCAACACGCTGCGCGGCAACGTCAACTGGATGCGCTCGCGCGAGGCCCTCATCGAGTCCGCGCTCTTCTCCACCGACGAGATCTCCAAGATGAGGCCCATCACGCAGGAGGGCAGCTCCGACTCAGGCATCCTCGACAACGTCGTGGAATTCCTCATGCTGGGCGGCCGCAGCCTGCCTCACGTGATGATGATGCTCATCCCTGAGGCGTGGGAGAAGGACCCCGAGATCGAGCCCGTGCGCAAGGCCTTCTACGAGTACCACGGCAGCATCATCGAACCCTGGGACGGGCCAGCGTCGATCGCCTTCACGGACGGCACCCTCATCGGGGCCACCCTGGACCGCAACGGGCTGCGACCCTCGCGCTACTGCCTGACGGACGACAACCTGCTCATCATGGCCTCGGAAGCGGGCGTCCTGCCGGTGCCCCCGGAGAAGATCATCCTCAAGGGCCGCCTGCAGCCGGGCAAGATGTTCGTGGCCTCGCTGGAGGAAGGCCGCATCATCCCCGACGAGGAGATCAAGGCCCGCATCTGCTCGGCAGAGCCCTACCAGGCGTGGCTCGACGAGGGCAAGATCTCGCTCACCGAGCTGGAGCCGCCGCGCCAGATCCTGCAGCCCCCCACCCGCCGCGTGCTGACGCGGCAACGTGCCTTCGGCTACACGCTGGAGGACCTCCGCATCCTCATGGCCCCCATGGCCCGGGACGGGCAGGAGCCGCTCGGCTCGATGGGCAACGACACGCCGCTGGCCGTGCTGTCCTCCAAGTCGCGGAGCCTCTTCGACTACTTCCACCAGCTCTTCGCGCAGGTCACCAACCCGCCCATCGACTCCATCCGCGAAGAGACGGTCATGAGCCTCGTCTCCTTCGTTGGTGGCGAGGGCAACGTGCTGGCCTCCGGGCCGGAGCACGCGCGCATCATCGAGCTGCCTCACCCCGTCCTGACCAACGAGGACCTGGAGCGCCTGCGCTGGGTGGATCGGCAGCATTTCCAGGCCAAGACCATCTCCATCTGCTTCGCGGCCAAGCCGGGCCGCATGCAGCGCGCGCTCGAACGACTCCGCCGCGAGGCCGAGGAGTACGTCCTCGACGGCTACGAGGTCATCATCCTCACCGACCGCCCCGTCGATTCGGACCACGCCGCCATCCCGGCGCTGCTGGCCGTGTCCACGGTCCACCACCACCTCATCCGCAAGGGCCTGCGCTCGCGCACCGGGCTCATCGTGGAGACCGGCGAGGCTCGCGAGGTGCACCATTTCGCCACCCTTCTCGGGTACGGCGCCTCTGCCATCAACCCCTACCTGGCTCTCGAGACCATCGAGGACATGCGCCTCCGCGGGCTCCTGCCCGAATCGATGGGCGCCGAGGAGGCCCGCGAGCACTATCTCAAGGCCATCGACAAGGGTCTCCTCAAGACGATGTCCAAGATGGGCATCTCCACGATGTCGTCGTACATCGGCGCCCAGATATTCGAGGCCGTGGGGCTCGCCGACGGGGTCGTGGAGGAGCATTTCCCGGGCACGGTCTCACGCATCGGCGGTATCGACGTGGCCACCATCGAGCGCGAGACCCTCATGCGCCACGGGGCCGCCTACGCCGACGTCGACGACGACACGGACCTGGAGCTGGGAGGCCTCTACCAGTGGCGCCTGCGCGGCGAGCGGCACCTCCACGACCCTGACACCATCGCCAAGCTGCAGCAGGCCGCACGGACGGGCGACTACGAACTGTACCGAGAGTACGCGCGGCTCATCGACGACCACGCTGAAGGGCCCATCACGCTGCGGCACCTGCTGGAGTTCCAGGATCTCTCACCTGTCCCGCTCGATGAGGTCGAGCCCGTCGATGGCATCGTCAGGCGCTTCGCCAGCGGCGCCATGTCCTTCGGCTCCATCTCGTGGGAGGCGCACACGACCCTGGCCATCGCCATGAACCGGCTGGGCGGGCGCTCCAACACCGGCGAGGGTGGCGAGGACCCGGCGCGCTACGAGCGCTTGCCCAACGGCGACAGCATGCGCTCGGCCATCAAGCAGGTGGCCTCCGGCCGCTTCGGCGTGACCTCCAACTACCTGGTCAACGCCGACGAGCTGCAGATCAAGATAGCCCAGGGCGCCAAGCCGGGCGAGGGCGGCCAGCTGCCCGGCCACAAGGTGGACCGCAAGATCGCGCGCACCCGCCACTCCACTCCGGGGGTGGGCCTCATCTCGCCCCCGCCGCACCACGACATCTACTCCATCGAGGACCTCAAGCAGCTCATCTACGACCTCAAGAACGCCAACCCACGGGCGCGCATCAGCGTCAAGCTGGTGGCCGAGGTGGGCGTGGGCACGGTCGCCGCCGGTGTCACCAAGGCGCACGCGGACGCCATCCTCATCTCCGGCCACGATGGCGGCACGGGCGCCTCGCCGCTGTCGTCGATCAAGCATGCCGGCCTGCCCTGGGAGCTGGGCCTCGCGGAGGCACACCAGGTCCTCATACAGAACCACCTGCGCGACCGCGTGGTGCTCCAGACGGATGGGCTGCTGCGGACCGGGCGGGACATCGCCATGGCCACCCTCCTGGGAGCGGAGGAGTGGGGCGTGGCCACCGGCGCGCTCATCGCCATGGGCTGCATCATGATGCGCAAGTGCCACCTCAACACCTGCCCGGTGGGTGTGGCCACGCAGGACGAGGAGTTGCGCCAGCTCTTCACCGGCGAGCCCGAGCACGTCGTCACCTTCTTCCGCTTCATCGCGCAGGACCTCCGCGAGCACATGGCCCGCCTGGGCTTCCGCACGGTGGACGAGATGGTCGGCCGCGTGGACAAGCTGGTCCCGCGCCGCGACATCCGGCACGGCAAGGCCCGTCAGCTCGACCTCGCCCGACTTCTCCTGCCCATGTCGGGCACGGAGCGGACGGGCACCTTCCACAGCAAGTCCCAGGACCACGGCCTGGAGACAGCGCTGGACAACGAGCTCGTGCGGCTCGCGGCCCCGGCGCTGGAGCGGGGCGAGCGAGTGTCGGCGTCCTTCGCCATCCGCAACGTCAACCGGACCGTTGGCACGATCCTGGGCCAGGAGATCACACGGCGCACCGGCGAGGCCGGCCTGCCGGACGACACCATCCGCCTCAAGGCGGTCGGGTCAGCGGGTCAGTCGTTCATGGCCTTCGCGCCGCGAGGACTGACCATCGAGCTCGAGGGTGAGGCCAACGACTACTTCGGCAAGGGGCTCTCGGGGGGCACGGCCATCCTCTACCCGCCGCGAGAAGCGACCTTCGACCCCAACGAGAACGTCATCTGCGGCAACGTCGCGCTGTACGGGGCAACGTCAGGCAGGGCCTTCATCCTCGGTCCAGCCGGCGAACGGTTCTGTGTGCGGAACTCCGGTGCGGAGGTCGTCGTGGAGGGCGTCGGCGACCATGGCTGCGAGTACATGACGGGCGGGCGGGTCGTGGTCCTGGGTCCCGTCGGGCGCAACTTCGGTGCCGGCATGTCCGGCGGCATCGCCTACCTCTGGGACGAGGATGCCCGCTCCCGCTCACGGGTCAACCGGGACATGGTGGAACTCGAGGACCTGGCAGATGCGACCGATGAGGCCGAGCTGCGGGCCCTCGTCGAGGCGCACGCGCGCCTGACCGGCTCGCTGCGGGCGCGCCGCATCCTGGACACCTGGGCCGAGCAGGTCCGACACTTCGTGAAGGTCATGCCGCTCGACTACAAGCGCGCCCTTGCCGAGATGGCAGCCGAGTCGTCCGACGCCGATGAGGC
>JBFYUV010000008.1:0-8148 GCA_041299865.1 Chloroflexota bacterium | reverse complement strand
GGGGTCATCCGCGAAGATGAGCTCCGCACCCTTGTCCTTGAAGACGCGCTTGAGACGGCTGACCGTCTCCGGCATGACCTCCGCGGCGCCGTTGTAGACGGTGATGAGGGTGCCTACGTAGTCCTTCGAGTCGGCCTTGCCGTCCGCCACGGGCGGCACCACCGCGTCCATGCCGATCCCGGCCAGGAAGGCGGCGATGTTGATGGCCTTGAGGTTCGTGCCGCCCTGCCCGTTGAGCACGTGCACGATGGCGCCCTCACCCTCGAGTAAGTTGATGGCGCGTGCCTGCTGCTTGCTGTTGGCGAAGACGTTCTGGGCGGCGTCGCGCATGAGGGCCGGTCTGGCCTTGAGCATCCAGAGACCGGACGGACCACAGGGATAGCAGATGCTGCTGTAGCCGGCCGCATCGGAGAGCACGAGGTTCTCGCGACGGTCGAGATCGATGTCCTGCGCCAGCGAGAGCATGGCCGGCACCAGCTTGGGCGGGATGTTCGTCTTGACATCCTTCTTGAACTCCTTGATGAGCTCGCCGAGGACGCCGGGCTGCAGGATGGATGAGAGGTCCGACTGGTCGCGCACCGAGGTGATGACGCGCTGCTGGCGTGCCGATCGATCGAAGTCGTTGGTGGCATGCCTGGAGCGGGCATAGGCGAGGGCCTGCTGGCCGTTCATGCGCGTCATGCCCGGTGGGATATAGAGCTTCAGCTTGCCGCGCCCATCGTCAGAGGGGTAGCCGGTGTCGTAGACGGGCAGCTGGACGTCCACGACCACGCCGCCGAGCGTGTTCACGACGCTGCGGAAGCTGCTGAGGTCCACGGCCACGTAGTAATCGATGTCCAGGCCGTAGAGCTCGCCCAGGGCGCCCATCAGGGCTTCAAAGCCTCGCTGGCTGTCGCTGCCCGGGAAGAGGTCCGGTCGCCCACGTGCCACCGTGTAGAGCGTGTTGATCTTGTTGTTGTAGGCGCCCCCGAACTCGCTGTAGGCCGGCCAGCTGCGCGGCAGCGGGATGCCGGCCGTGTCACGCGGCAGCGAGATGAAAGCCACCCGCCCCGTGGTGGGGTCGATGCTGACCACGATCATCGTGTCCGTGAGGTAGCTGGAGATCCCGGCACGACCGCCATCGGCGCCGACGAGCAGGATGTTGAGACGTTTCTTGCCGTCCCAGCCCTTCACGTTCGGCGTGGGCTCTTCGGTCGGCGCCACCACTTCGCTGCCACCGGGCGGCGGGGCCGGCGTGGCCTCCGCGGAAGGCGCCAACGCCCCCGGGGAGGCGTTGGGGTCAAGCGAGACCTGCGGCTCCAGTTCCTCGAAGTTGAGGACGAATGAATCGTCCTGGGCGGCCAGCGCCTCGAGGTCCGCGATCTCCGAATCGTCGCCGGCGTTCTCCGTGACGGCATTGATGGTGTCGCGGGCGATGAGGACCGGCTGGGCGGCCGCCACGTGGCTGCCCAGCAGCACGACGACGATGCCCACCAGGCCGGCCACGGAGAGCAGCCGCGTGCCGGCCGAGCCGACACTCGTGTCACGGGCCAGCCGCCAGGCGTCCAGCAGCGCCAGGAGCCGGTAGGCGAGATCGAAGACGAGGAGGGCGAGCACCCACTGCAGGACGGCCGGGTCGGCCAGCATGGTGAGGTACTCGTTGCGGTCCGGGCTGAGGGCCAGCCCGCCGAGCGCCGCCAGCCCAAGGATGGGCAGGGCAGCCCAGGCCAGCGCGCGCAGCCACCGTCCCAGGTAGGCGTGACCGAGCCCCGGGAAGATGAAGGACAGGAATGCCGCCGCGAAGGCGCTTCGCCGAGGACGCACGGCTACGTCGTTGGAGGCCATCGAACCGCATCCTAGTCGGTCTGCCCGGGATCCGCAGCCGATGCACCGGTCGCACCGGCGCCACGGGACCCGTCGGGGTGCTCGGGCGTCGGCCGTCGTGCCGGCCGCGCGGTGCCGCGCTCCGGTGCGCGCCGGTGCGCGCCGGTGCTCGGCTAGACTTCAGGGTCGATGTCTGCAAGCCCCTTCCCGGCTGTCGCGGCGCAGCCTGACCTCGCCGCACAAGAGCACCACACGCTCGACTTCTGGCGTGAGCGCGCCATCTTCGCCAAGCTGCGCGCCCAGAACGCCGGCGGCCAGCACTGGTCCTTCATCGACGGCCCCATCACGGCCAACAACCCGATGGGCGTCCACCACGCCTGGGGACGCGCCTACAAGGACGCCTTCCAGCGTTACCACGCCATGCTCGGCCACGACCAGCGCTGGCAGAACGGCTTCGACTGCCAGGGCCTCTGGGTGGAGGTCAACGTCGAGCGCGAGCTGGGCTTCACGAGCAAGAAGGACATCGAATCCTTCGGCATCGCCGACTTCGTGCGCCTCTGCAAGCAGCGCGTGCTGACCTACGCCGCGGTCCAGACCGAGCAGTCCATCCGCCTCGGCTACTGGATGGACTGGAACGACCCCGACGAGCTGCGCCGCCTGCGCGACCTCCTGGAGCAGGACTCCGCCCAGGTCGTCACCGTCGAGGGACCCGGGGGGCCCGTCACCGACACGGTGGAGATGCTCGTGGGCCGCCTGGGCCTGCCGGAACTGGGTGGCTCGTACTTCACCTTCAGCAACGAGAACAACGACCTCATCTGGGGCTTCCTGGCGGAGTGCGACCGGCGCGGCTGGCTGTACAAGGGCATCGACTCGATGCCCTGGTGCGCGCGCTGCGGCACGGGCATGAGCCAGATGGAGATGAACGAGGGCTACCAGGACCGCGAGGACCCGGGGCTCACGGTGCGCTTCCCGCTCCTGGACCGTCCGGGAGAGGCCCTCCTGGTGTGGACGACCACACCCTGGACGATGACGGCCAACGTGGCCGCCGCCGTGGGCGCCGACCTCGACTACGTGCTCGTGCAGCAGGGCGAGTCCCGCTACTGGGTCGGCAAGGTGGCCCTGCGGACCGCCGTGCAGGGCGCTTACACGGTGCTCGAGGAGCGCAAGGGCGCCGACCTCGTGGGCTGGCACTATCGCGGCCCCTTCGACGACCTGGAAGTCCCGGCGCGCACCTTCGCCGCCGGCCAGGATGAGCAGGGCGCCTCACCGTACGTGCACCGCGTCATCGCCTGGGAAGAGGTCGGCGAGGAAGAGGGCACGAGCATCGTGCACATCGCGCCGGGCGGCGGAGCTGAGGACTTCCGACTGGGCAAGCAGCTGGGGCTGCCGGTCATCGCGCCGCTGGACGAGGCCGGCCACTATCTCGAAGGCTTCGGTCCCTTCACGGGCATGGACGCGGCGGCCGTCACGGCCGAGATCATCGAGGAGCTCGAGGCGCGCGGCTTCTATTACCACCTGGAGCCCTACACGCACCGCTACCCGCACTGCTGGCGCTGCGGCACGGCGCTGCTCTTCCGGGTCGTGGACGAGTGGTACATCTCCATGGGCCCTGTCTACGACGTGCCCCGCGAGCAGGTGACGCCGGAGCAGAAGGCGGCCAGCCTGCGCTACCAGATCATGGACGTCGTGGACCAGATCCGCTGGTTCCCGGCCTTCGGCTACGAGCGCGAGCTCGACTGGCTGCACACGATGTCCGACTGGATGATCTCCAAGAAGCGCTACTGGGGCCTGGCGCTGCCCATCTGGGAGTGCACGGCCTGCGAGGCCTACCAGGTCATCGGCGGACGGGAGGAGCTGGGGCAGCGCGCCACGTCCGGCTTCGAGCAGCTCGAGGGCCGCTCACCGCACCGGCCCTGGGTCGATGCGATCGTGGTGCCCTGCCGCGAGTGCGGCGCAGAGGCGCGGCGCATCCGTGACGTGGGCAATCCCTGGCTGGACGCCGGCATCGTGCCCTTCAGCACGCTCCACTATCGGACGGACAACGCCTACTGGCAGAAGTGGTTCCCGGCCGACTTCATCACGGAGTCCTTCCCGGGCCAGTTCCGCAACTGGTTCTACTCGATGCTGGCCATGGGCACCGTGCTGCGCAACGAGCCACCCTTCAAGGCCATCTTCGGCTACGCCACCCTCTACGGCGAGGACGGCCGGCCCATGCACAAGTCGTGGGGCAACGCCATCGAGTTCAACGAGGCGGCCGAGCGCATGGGCGTGGACGTCATGCGCTGGATGTACGCCAGCGCTCGCCCGGAGGACAACATCCTCTTCGGATACCACACCGCCGACGAGGCCCGACGCGAGCTGCTGGTGCTCTGGAACGTGCTGGCTTTCTTCACGACCTACGCGCGCCTGGCCGGCTGGCAGCCGACCCGCGACGTGGTCGGGGCGCAGGCTCCCGACCCGGCGCGGCGCCTCCTCGACCGCTGGGTCCTCTCGCGTGCCGCGGGCATGGCCGAGCAGGCCGGTGCGGCCCTGGCCGAGTACGACACCCGCACCGCGACGCGGGCCATCAGCACCTTCGTTGACGACCTCTCGACGTGGTGGCTGCGCCGCAGCCGGCGCCGCCTCTCGCGGTCTGGCGACCCGGCAGACCAGGCGGCGGCCTTCGGCACGCTGCACCTGGCCCTCGCCAGCGTGGCCCGCGCGATGGCCCCGCTGCTGCCCTTCCTGGCCGAGGAGTTCCACCAGGTCCTGGTGGTGGCGGGCCAGCCTGGCGCGCCTGAGTCGGTGCACCTGACGCGCTGGCCGCAGGCCGACCTGGTGGCCCTGCGGGACCTGTCCCTGGAGACTGCCATGGCCGACCTGCGCCGGGCCGTGGAGCTCGGACGCACGCTGCGCGGCCGAGCCGGGGTTCGCGTCCGCCAGCCGCTCGGCAGGCTCTGGCTGGCCATGCCCGGCGGCGGGCTCGGCGCAGGCCTGCGGGACGGCGCCGACGACGAGCTGCTGGCCCTCCTGGCCGACGAGCTCAACGTCTGGAGCGTCGAGATCATCGGTGACGAGTCCGAGCTGGTGGACCGGCGCGTCAAGCCGCTGCTGCCGGTCATCGGCAAGCGCTACCGCGAGGCCATCCCGGCCATCATGGCGGCCGCTCGCGACAAGGCGGTCACCTACCACGACGACGGCAGCGTCGAGCTGGGCGGGGTGCGCCTCTTACCCGACGAGGTCGAGATCCTGGCCACGCCGCGGCCCGGCACCGCCGTCGCCCACGACGAGGGCATCGTCGTCGTCATCGACACCGAGCTGACCCCGGAGCTGCGCGCCGAAGGCGACGCCCGCGAGCTGACGAGGGCCGTTCAGGACCTGCGCAAGCAGGCCAAACTCCCGCTGGACGGCCGCATCCGTCTCTTCCTGGATGGGCCGGCAGAGGCGCTGGCGCGGCTGGCACCCCACTTGGCGGCCCTGGCACGCGACACGCTCGCCGATGAGGTCCGGGAGGCACCGGCGCCTGGTGGCGCGGCAGTGGTCGGCGTGGCACTGGAGGCAGGCGAGGTGCGCATCGCCCTGGAGGACCTGGGTGGCTGAGGCGCCAGCCTCGCCGGGACCCCGCATGAGCCCCGAGTCGGGGCCGCAGCGCCGCCGTCGCTGGGCGCTCTTCCTGGGCCTGGCCGGCGCCGTGGTCCTCCTCGACCAGGCCACCAAGCTCTGGGTCGATGCCTCCTTCGAGGTCGCCTCGCGCGCCATCCCGGCCGGCGAGCCGGGCGGCCCGACCGAGCTCATCGGTGAGTTCCTGCGCATCGCCAAGACCTACAACGACGGGGCCATCTTCGGGCTCTTCGAGGCCATCGCGCCGATCATGGCCATCCTGTCGCTGCTCGTCATCGTGGGCATCACCTGGTTCGAGTGGCGCCACGGGGCGGCCGCCGGGATGCTCGTCGCGGCCGGCCTCGGGCTCCTTCTCGGCGGCGCCATCGGCAACCTCATCGACCGCGTCCGCCTTGGCCAGGTCATCGACTTCGTGGACATGGGCTTCGGCGACATGCGCTGGTACGCCTGGAACATCTCCGATGCGGCGGTCTTCGTGGGCATCCTCGTGCTCTTCGCCGCCGCCCTGATGGGCGACCGGAGCGGCTCTGGCCGGCGCAGCGGCGCGACACGCGTCGCATGAGCGAGCACCGTTCGCTGACGGTGCCCGAGGGAGCGGCAGGCAGCCGGGTCGATCGCTTCGTGGCCGACGCCACCGGCCTCTCGCGGGCCCACGTGCAGCGTCTCATCGCCGAGGGGCTGCTCACGGTCGACGGGCAGCGTCTCCGGGCTCGCGACCCGGTGCGCGCAGGCTGGCACCTCGAGCTGGAGGTGCCGGAGGCGGCGTCGGACGAGCCGCTGCCCGAGGACATCCCGCTGACGGTGGTCTACCGCGATGACGACGTCCTCGTCGTGGACAAGCCGGCAGGCCTGGTGACACACCCGGCGCCAGGGCACCGGAGTGGCACCCTCGTCAACGCCCTGCTGGGGCTCGCAGCCGCCGAGGCCATCCGCCTCGAGACCGCGATCGACGAGACGGCGACCGACGAGACCGCGATCGACGAGACGGCGATCGACGAGACGGCGATCGACGAGGGCGACCCGGAGGTGGAGGCAGGCACGGCCGAGGTCGGAGAGGGGGCCGCTGGAGCCACCGAGCGTGCCGGCATCGTGCACCGTCTCGACCGCGACACGAGCGGCCTGCTCATGGTGGCCCGCAACCCGGCTGCCCACGTCGCGCTCCAGGCGCAGCTCAAGGCCCGCCGTGTCCGCAAGACGTACCTCGGGCTGGTGGGCGGCGTCGTCAACGCCCAGCTGGGTCGCATCGAGAAGCCCATCGGTCGCGACCCGCGCACGCGCCTGCGCATGGCCGTGACCGCCGAGGGCCGGCCCGCCGTGACCGGCTACCGTGTGCGCGAGCGCTTCGGCGAGTGGACCCTGCTTGAGCTGGACCTCGTGACCGGGCGCACGCACCAGATCCGCGTCCACCTGGCCTCGATCGGCCATGCCGTCGCGGGCGACCCCGTCTACGCCACGGGCGCCACGCGCCGCGGGCCGGATGGACTGACGCGCCTCTTCCTGCACGCCTGGAAGCTGGAGTTCGTGTCGCCGGGGTCCGGCCGGCTGGTTCGCTGTGAGGCACCATTGCCGGACGACCTCGAGGGCGCCCTGGAGTCCCTTCGAGCCGCCGCATCAGGGAGGGCCTAGCGATCGACACCGTCGAGGGCCAGCCGGGCGCGCAGGTGGTCATCATCTCCGGGCCATCGGGCGTGGGCAAGGACACCATCATCGAGGCTATGCAGCGGCGCCGACCACCCCACCCGCGCCACTACGTCATCACGGTCACGACGCGCGCCCGCCGCCCGGCGGAGGTCGCCGGCGTCAGCTACCACTTCCTCTCGCTCGATGACTACGCCCGACTGCGAGACGACGATGGCCTCCTGGAAGCCTCGGAGGTGCACGGCAACTGGTACGGCACGCCGCGCGACCAGGTCCAGTCGGCGCTCGCCGCCGGTCGCGACGCGGTCCTCAAGATCGACGTGCAGGGCGCCCACAAGGTGCGCCAGAAGATCCGCGACGCCCTCCTCATCTTCGTCGTGCCGCCCTCGCTGGAGGCCCTCCAGCAGCGCCTGGTGGGCCGCTCCACGGAATCGGCGGCCGACCTGGAGCGGCGCCGGGCCGATGCCGAGTACGAGCTCTCGCGCGCTGCCGACTACGACCACGTGGTCGTCAACGAGACGGACCAGGTCGACCGAACGGCCGAGCAGATCGACGCCATCATCGCGGCCGAGCACGCCCGCCAGCCCGACCGCCGCATCGTCGTCTAGCCAGCCATGACGGAGCCGCGCTTCGTCGAGGTCGCCGTCGACGCGCCCGGGGTCGCCGGCGGGCAGACCTACACCTACCTCGTGCCGCCGGGCCTGGCGGACCTGGCCCTCGGTGAGGCGGTGCTCGTCGAGTTCGGTCGACGCCGGGCCGTGGGTGTCGTGCTGGCCGAGGCGCCGCGACCGGCCATGGAGGCCAAGCCGCTCATGGCCAGGGTGCGCTCCGATGGGCCTCTGCTCGGCGACCTGGGACGTCGCCTGGCGCTCCACGTCGCGGAGCACTACCTGGCGCCGCCGGGACTCGTGGTGAGGGCCATGCTGCCGCCCGGCACGCTGGAACGCATCGAGCTGTTCGCGGTCGCGGCGGCAGATGCGGTGACCGCCTCTCTGCTGCCTGCCGGTGGTGGGGACGATGCCAGCGTCGAGGCACTGGCGGCGCGCGTGCGAGCGGCGGGCGAGGACGGCGTGGCGGTCGACGCGCTGCCGGCCGCCCCCAGCCGGG
>JBFYUV010000007.1:0-5722 GCA_041299865.1 Chloroflexota bacterium | reverse complement strand
GGGGGCCTTCCTCATCCTGGCCGACCTCGGCGCCCGCGTCCTCGGCGAGATCCCGGTGGGCATCGTGACCGCGGTCATCGGCGCGCCCATCTTCGTGCTCCTCCTGCGGCGCTACCGGGCCGGGTACGGGCTGTGAGCCTGCCGGGCGTCAGCATCGACATCCGGGACGTGGCCCTGCGCTATGGGCGTCGCGACGTCCTGTCCGACATCGGCCTGCACGTGGAGCCAGGCGAGAGCGTCTGCCTCGTGGGACCAAACGGCGCCGGCAAGTCCAGCCTGCTGCGCTGCCTGACCGGGATCGTGGTGCCTACGCGCGGGTCCATCGCGCTCGACGGCGTGCCGCTCCGGGACATCGAGCGCGGGGCACTGGCACGCATCATCTCCGTGGTGCCCAGCGGGGTCGAGCTGCCCTTCGCCATGCGCGTCGAGGAGGTCGTGCGGCTGGGTCGGATCCCCCACGAGAATCCCTTCACCGGCGCCAGCCAGTTCGATCACGTGGCCGCCGACGCGGCCATGACGCGGGTCGGCATCGAGCACCTGCGCGGACGAGATGTCCGCGAGCTCTCGATGGGCGAGCGGCAGCTCGTCCTGGTGGCCATGGCGGTGGCCCAGGGTGGTCGCCTCATCGTCCTGGACGAGCCCACCGTGCACCTGGACCTGCGCCACCAGGTCGAGGTCCTGTCGCTCCTGGCGCGCCTGTCTGCAGACGGGCTGACCGTGCTGGCCGTGCTCCACGACCTGAGCCTGGCGGCTCAGTTCTTCCCGCGCCTGCTGCTTCTCGACGGCGGCCGCCTCGTGGCTGAAGGCAGCCCTCGTGAGGTCCTGACACCGGCCCGCATCCGCGAGGTCTACGCGGTCGACCCGCGCTTCGTGCCGGCCCTCGCCTGAAGCGACACGCCGCATCCAGGAACCGGCACGCCCATACGCCCGAGTCCGGATCGCCGAGCCCCGCACGGCCAGATGGACCCGATCCGGCCCGCGCGGCATCTGGGATGCTCACGTGGAGACCACAGTGCGACGGCGGGCGTCCGTCGCGCACACGTCCGATCCGGGCGCTGGCTGCTGGTCGCTGGGCATTGGCCCCTGGCCGCTAGGCGAGGGCCGCTGGCTGGCCGGAACCTGCGCGCCGGAGAGCGCTTCGCTTCCGGACGCTGGCACCGTTCATGTGTGCTTCGGTCGGTTCCGCCCGGCTTGGCCCCTCGAGCTCGGCGAGCCGGGCTTCGAGCTGTGCGAGGCGCGCCTCGAGGTCGGCAGCAGGGGCGGCGGCCATTGAACCCTCCGGCGCCACGTTCGTCGCATCCACGGGGCGGGCTTCGGTCGCTCGCTTGACGATGGTCTCGAGCAGGTTCCTGGCGGGCGTGAGCGACGTGGCCACGAGGAGCGTGGCGAGGACCACGGCGGCGTCGGAAGCGGTGCCGGTGATCGCGACGAAGACCTTCTGGAAGATCATCACCGAGGCTGTGTAGAGGCCCGCCAAGAGCGCCATGAGGGGCAGGTAGACGAGCGAGCGCCCCAGCAGGTCGCGCACGCCGAACAGCCCCTCGCGCTGGACGGCGATGGCGACCGTGATGGGCAGGGCGATGGCACCCACCGCGGCCGTGAAGACGACGCGCTCACCCAGGGCGTCGTCGACGCTGGTCACGTACCGTGTCACGAAGAGCGGCACGAGCGTGACCGACATGATCAGGCCGCCGGCGACGACCCAGGCGAGCTGTCTGCGCTGCGCGCCGTCGGCCCGCCACGCCCGTCGGGTGAGCCAGATGCCAGCCGACGCCAGCGCCACGGTCAGCAGCACCGTCCCGAGCGCGACGCTCGCGTCGAGCACATCACGCATCTCGAGCGGCACGTCGAGCGGGTTCGGGAGCGTGGGATACCAGAGCAACCCATCAGGTCTGAGGGCCGCACCACCGCTGACGAGGACTCCGCCCGCCACTGCCAGTGCCATCGCGGCGCGCCAGTGACGCCACTCGGGCCGACCGGTCGGGAAGAGGAGCAGGACGATGACCAGCGCTGTCCCAGAGAGGGGAACCTGGACCGATGTCACAGCCCAGGCCACCCAGATGACCGGGGTGTCGATGAGGCGGAACTGGCGGACGACGTCAGCGAGCGCGATGTTGATGGGCAGAACCACGGCCATCCCCAGGCCGATGGCCATGAAGACCCAGCCGATGAGGTTGCGTGGAGCCCGCGCCGTCAGGTACGCCGCCGCGGTCGAGAACGCCAGGCCGCACAGGACCACCGAGGACGTGCCCATGGCGCCGCCGACGTACGAGACGGGTAACCGCGGGGACCCACGCGCCATCCAGATCGCCAGACCGAGGACGATGGAGATGCAGACCAGCAGCCAGGCCGCGAGGGCCAGGCTGCGCAGCATGTTGTCGGTGTTCAGCCGCTGGCGGAGCTCACCATCGCGCGTCACGAGCCCCGGTACTCCATCTCCTGGATGGCGTCGAGATGGGCGAGGATGTCGTCCAGCTTGCTCTGGTCGGCCGTGTAGTCGAGGACTGCCTGCCAGAAGGCCTCGTTCATGCCCTCCGGCATCGAGTCGGAGGCATCGAAGCGGAAGAATGTCGCCGAGGCCAGGAGCCCGGCCTCCTGGCGCGACAGATGGTCGGGATAGTCGGTCACGGTCAGGTTGGCCGACAGCGCCCCGCCCTGGCTGACCCAGATGGACTGGGCTTCCGCGCTGACGAGGTACCGGATGAGCTCACGGCCCCCCGGCGAGTCGTGGGTGAGCGCCACGAGGTCACCCGCTCCGATGATGGCTCCCCGGTAGCGCGGGTCCACCTCCGGGAAGGGCAGGATGTCGTAGGTCCCGCCCAGTTGCCCGACAGCCTGCGCCATGTACGGAGCCATGAAGCTTGCCTGATGGACGAAGAGGCACTGCGGGGGGTCGGTGAAGAGGCCGTTCGGGGCGTGGCTGAAGTGCGTGCGCAGCACGCCGTCGACGCCTCCCGCGGCGGCGCCATCAGCCACCACCGTCCCGAAGGCTCGGAACGCCTTGCGAATGGCTGGTGACGTCCAGCGAACGGTTCCCGCCACCCAGCCGTCGTAGACCTCGGGGCCGCTCTGGCGCAGCACGAAGTCCTCGATCCAGTCCGTGCCCGGCCAGCCCGACGAAGCATCGGAGGCCAGGCCGACACACCAGGGCCGGACGCCATCCACGGCCGTCATGGCCGTGATCTGCAAGTCCGACCAGGTGGCAGGCGTGCCCAACCGGTAGACGGACGGGTCGTACCAGAAGAGCCCTTTGACGGTGCCCTTGATGAAGGCACCCACGAGCCGCCCGTCGATGGTTCCCAGGTCGACGAATGCCGGCGCCGTCTCACGTTTGTAGGCCCGGATGTCCAGGACGTCGCCGAGGTCAACGAGCCGCCCTTCCCTGGCCATCTCGAGCATGAAACCGGGACCGGGCAGGCCCGCCAGGTCGGGTGGGCGTCCAGCCTCGAAACTCGTCTCGAGCACGCCACGCAGATTGCGTGTCGAGGTGTAGTCGATGCGGTAGCCGGTCTGCTCTTCGAACGGTGCCACGACCCTCTCGAAGGCATCCAGCTCAGGGCCTTCCCAGGAACCGAGGACACGGATGACCGGTGGCCCCGACATCGATTGCGCGGGGCTGCACCCCGCTACCAGCACAGCCGCCACGACGATGCCGACAGCGAGTCGGAGGAAACCACCATCACTGAGAGCCTGGCCAGATGGGCGCTTCATCTGTTCATCCCGTCGCGGTCTGCGTCAACCGCGCTGCCCGAGGCGATCCTCCTGCGGTTCGCACTCTTCAGCCGCCATTCTGCTCATCACCCTTCCTGCATGTCAATCCCTCACGCAGGAAGTACGTGATAGTTACGTGCCGGGTGGGCTGCTGGCGTCCCTTCGCGCCACGTCCCGGTGGTGGGAAGATGCTGGCCGCCTGGATCAGGGCCTGAGTTCGCCCGCCAGCTGCCAGTCCCATCCTCCGATGCGCTCCAGCAGGCGGCGAGCCGTGAGATCCAGCTGGATGGGCGTGATGGCCACGCGGCCGGAGTAGACGGCATGGAAGTCGGTGCCCGGCTCGGCCACGCCGGTGGGCGGCGGCCCGCCGAACCAGTAGTAGGGCACTCCGCGCGGATCGAGGCGCTCCAGGAGCTGGTCCTGGTAGACGCGCTTGCCCATGCGCGTCAGCTCGATGCCCGCCACCGCCTCGACACCCACCGGGGGCACGTTGACGTTGAGAAGCTCGCCCGACCCGAGGCCATGCTCGAGGATGTTGCGGGCCACCAGCGCGGCAACGTGGCGTGCCAGCTCGAAGTCGGGCTCTCCCTCCAGCACCTGGCTGATGGCGAAGGCCGGGCAGCCCGAGAGGACCGCCTCCATGGCCGCCCCCACCGTGCCCGAGTAGGTCACGTCGTCGCCCAGGTTGGCGCCGTAGTTGATGCCCGAGGCGACCAGGTCGAAGCCCACCCCGAAGTAGCCCAGGAAGGCGACACCCACCGCGTCTGTCGGCGAGCCGTCCACCGACCAGCCGCCCGAGCCGTCGTCAAGGACGCGTTCACGCACGCGCAGCGGACGCATGAAGGTCATCGAGTGGCCCACGGCCGACTGGTTGGTCTCGGGTGCCAGGACGTAGACATCGCCGATGGGTTCGAGGGCCTGCTTGAGCATGAGCAGCCCACGTGATTCGATACCGTCGTCGTTGGTGACGAGGATGCGCGGCCGGGTCTGCCACTCGGCCAGCGGACGTGCGCCGCGCGGTGTCGCGCGGGCCGACGACCGATTGGAGGGCAGGTAGCGCTCGCCGGCTGCCAGGCGAGCCGGATCGACAACGGCGCCGCTCCCCGGGTCGGTCACGCCTCCGGGGACTGGTCGGGCCGCGCCGCCGCCGGAGGTGCCGGCCGAGGGCGCCGCCGCGACGTGATCGGATCTGCTCTCCGGCTCGTCGCTCACCGCGTCTCCGGCTCAGGGGCAGGCGGCTCGCTCGTGGCGTCCGGGCCAGGCGCCACGCCACTGGACGCCGCTGTGGCCGAGGCAGTCGCGAGGGACGCACCGCCCGGTGCCGTCACTGGGGGTGGTGCTGGCACCCGCACGGGCCGCCCCTGCCGGGCCTCCAGGCGCCGGGCGGCACGGCTGGTGACGTCGCGCGGCCCCCCCTTGGAGCGGTTCAGGTAGTGGAAGAAGAAGGCCGAGATGACGGCTGCCACGGGGATGGCGAAGATGGCACCCACGACGCCCTGCAGCCGCAGTCCGATGAGCACCGAGACCAGCACCACGATGGGGTGGATGCCCACGCTGCTGGCCATGACCCGTGGCTGGACGATGTTCATGGTCACGAACCAGCCCACGGCCATGATGATGAGGATGGGGATGATGGCGTCGGGCTGAGTGAGGATGGCGGCCACCACCGGCGGCGCCCAGGAGATGAAGGGGCCGAAGAAGGGGATCATCTGGAAGATGGCCACGAGGGCTGTCGTGAGGGGCACGAATTCGATGCCCAGGACGATGCTGCCGGCGGCCGCGATGGCACCGTAGACCAGGCCCTGGATGCCCTGCCCCCGGATGAAGCCGCCGAAGGAGGAGGCCACGCTCGTCTGGAAAAGGCGCATCTCCTCAGCGAAGCGCGGCGGTGTGACCTGGTTGACGAAGCCCAGCAGGCGATCCTTGTCGATGACGATGAAGAGCGACAGGAAGACCATGAACATGAGATTGCCGAGCGTGTTCAGGCTGGCCAGGGCGATCTGCTGGAGGG
>JBFYUV010000006.1:0-7989 GCA_041299865.1 Chloroflexota bacterium | reverse complement strand
GCCTCCGCCTGGCTGAGGCCTCCAACGTGATGCGCCTCGACATCGACGCCCTGCTCAGTGCTGACGGCGGCAGCGCCGGACCGATGTGCATCACGGCCGGGGAGACACCCGACATCGCCTTCGGCGTCGTGGATCCCGATGGTGAGTGGACCGTCGGGCGCATCATCCTGGGCTCGCCCCGGGTCATCGCCAGCGGTCAGCTCGATGGCCTGGACATCGAAGCCGGCACACCCGTGCGCATGGCTCTTGAGTGCGCCGTCACCGACGAGGGCGACCGCATGGCCTTCTGGATCGATGACCAGCTCGTGGCGGACGTCACGAGCACGGAGCAGCACGGGCCGTACGAGGCCGTGGGCGCGTATGCCGATTCGTCGGTGAGCGCCACGACCCTCTTCGACGACGCCGTCGTCAGCATCGGCGAACCTGCCGGACCGCCCGCCAGCCTGGGTGCCGACACGGTCTGGCTGGAGGACTCCTTCGACGACCCGACCGCCTGGTCCACCGGGACGGTGCGGCAAGGTCGGGTCGAGTACGGCAAGGGCGTCCTGCGCATCGCCCTGCGCCTCCCTGACGCCAGCCTCTGGACCTCGCGCTCCCTGCAGGAGGCGGTGCCGATCGTCCGCGCGGAAGGCACGCTGCGGCCCGGTGACGGGAACGGAGAGGCAGGCTTCCTGTGCGGTCTCACCGACCCCACGGAGCCCTTCTACTACGGCGGGCTCGACACCCGGGGCGAGGCGGTCGTGGGCATCTCCGTGGACGGCGTCATCACCGAGTTCGCTCGGGCGCCATTGCCGGCCGAGGTCCGGCCCGCGGCCAAGCATCGGGTGGCCGTCGAGTGCGCCGTCACCGGACCCGATGCCGACCGCGTGGTGGTCTGGGTAGACGGCATCCCGGTCCTTGACCACTTCACCACCGGCTCGCTGTTCGGGTTCGACCGGTCGGCGGTCTTCGCTATCGGCGAGAGCAAGCGCTTCGACGTCGCCTTCGACGACGTGGTCCTTTCGGGCGGGCTGGCCTACGCCCCAAGCAGCCTACCGGCCACGCCGGAGTAGGGGAGGGTCGGGTCCGGGCGGCTGTCTCAGCCGCCCCCGACCTCAGCTGGTTTTCCCCTCGGTCGCCCCGGCTTCAGTCGCCCAGGGTCTCAGTCGCCCTCGGCGCGGACCACTACTGGACGACCTCGCCGCAGACGTCGCTGCCCAGGCGCTCGGTCTTCTCGAACGCGGTGATGGCAAGGCCCGGACTGCCGGTCAGGTAGGCCACGACGCCAGCTGCCGCGACGCCCACACTGATGCCGCTGCCCGCGCAGATAGCATCGGCGTTGTCATTCGCCCACGTCTGAGCCATGGCGATGACCTCGCGGGTCGTCTGCACGCCGCCTGCGAGGAACGCGTCCACGTCCACCTCGCCGGTCGCCGGGACGGCCTCGCCCAGCGAGGCGAGAGCCTCGTCCAGCGCCACCTGCAGGTCGATCGCCTGGGCCGCCGCCACTGCCTCCGCAAGAGCGGCCTCCACGTCCGCGTCGCTTGCGGCCGCCAGAGCTTCTTCGATCCTGGCCTGGAGGTCCGCCGCCCCGGCCGCGGCCCCAGCCTCCCAGATGGCCTCGTCGAGCGCGGCCCGCAGGTCCACGTCCCGCGCGGACGCCAGAGCCTCGTCCACGGCCTCCTGGAGGTCGACCTGCTGGACCGACTGCTGGGCGGACGCGAGCGCCTCGTCGACGGCCTGGCGAGCCTGCGCGAGGAGGTCCTGCGGCTGCGCTGAAGGGGCGGCCTCCAGGGCCGGCAGGATGGTGCCGCCGCTTAGGGCCGCTGCCACCGTGAGCAGGCAGGTAGCCAGGTCCGCCTCACCAGCCTCGTCGACCGAGCAGAGCCGCTCCAGCAGGGCTCGTTCCAGGGTGTCCACGGCACTGGGCGCGGGCGATTCCTGGGCGTGCACAGCGAGGGGACCGGCGGCCAGGGCTACGAGGACGATGGCGGCGATGACGCGGTGTCTCATGGCGACCAGACTACGCGTTCGTCCGTGTGATGGCTGCCGCACCGCCTGTCAAAGGGTCGGCGGGCCGGTGCGTGCTGTCAACACTGATGACTTGCGGCCCCCTCGCAGGGGGCCATCGGACCCGTAGGCAATCGAATGCGCGGAGACCAGATTCGCGGCAGCCCGCGGAGGGAGTGGGTAAGCCGGTCGCCGTGCCCGGACCGGGTGGACGTTTTCGCCTGTCAGAAGGGAGAGGCGCTTGGCTGTTGCCACTTCGTTCAACCGTCAGCGCGTGCCGATGCTCGATGCATCCACGCTTGAAGATCGCACGCGCCCCGTCGTGGAGCCAGCCAGCTGGATGTCCAGGCGGCTCCGCATCCTGCATTGGTCGGGCTGGTCGCAGCGTGTCGGGAGGTCCCCGGCCAGCCGGGCCCGTCGCGAACCGCTGTATCCCGGGGATGCCAGGTTCCGCCGCTACCAGTAGGCGCGGCTGACAGTAGCCGCGGCTGTCCGCGCCGTCCGGTCGGTCAGCTCTCCTTGAGTCGCGCCAGCTCGCGGCGCAGCGAGGTCTGCACGTCCGCGTAGCGGCGCTCGCCGGCACGGTTGTCGAGCAGGCACGGGTCGCCCTTCATGCGTCGCTTCCAGGCGTGGCAGGGCCCATTGCTGATGTCGTAGAGCTCCACTTCGCCCGTCTCGTACTCCGTGTACGTCCAGCGACAGCCCGCAGACCGGCGCTTGGCGCACGCCTCCCTGGCCAGTGGCGATGAGGCGGTGGTGGTCACGCTCCAGTAGCTCGGCATGCGGCGCTCGCTGTCCTGGTAGCTGGTCAGCACGGCCTGCCGCTCCAGCACGTCCCGCTCGCCGATCAGCAGCTTCAGGAAGGAGCGTCCGTCAGCCTTCGCTTGCCCGGTGGGGAACGGGCCGAGCTCGCAGCCGGCGATGTCGCAGAGGGTCGGGGCCAGGTCGATGTTCTGGATACGCTCGGTCACGTCGGTCGGGTCCCTGCCCAGGACACGCGGCCAGCGCACGTGGAAGGGGACCTGGCTGGCGTAGGGCGACTTCTTGTCGTGCAGGATGCGTTGCGAACCGTAGGTCATGCCGTTGTCCGAGGTCAGGATGAGCATCGTGTTGTCCAACCGGTCGAGCTGCTTGAGCTTGCGCGCGACACGCCCCACGAGCTGATCGACCGACAGCAGGCCACGGCAGATCCGCCCCAGCTCGTAGCCGCCGGGCTGCTTGATCCTGCGCGACCGCACATACGCCGGCTTGTCCCGAGCGTCCTTCTCCATGTAGCCCTGCGGCCTCCAGCGCGGCAGGCTGCAGCCCTTGGCCTGCTGGTGACGCGGCGCCACAGCCCGCGGCTTGTGCATCGCGTAGGGCGTGATCCAGGCGAAGAGCGGCTGGTCCTTGGGGGCGCGGCGCAGGGCACCCACGGTCAGGTCGGCGATGACGTCCGTGGAGTAGTCGGAGGGTCGGTGCCCGTAGCGGCGGGGCAGGCCGTTGTTCCAGAGCGTGTAGTCGTAGTAGTCGCCTCCGTAGCCGTGGAACTCGTCCCAGCCAGGTGGCCACTTGGGGTAGAAGCGCTCGAAGAGGTTGAGGTACTTGCCGACCTCGATGGTGTGGTAGCCCACGCTCTGGAGCTCGGTGGCGATGGTCTCGTCGGGTTGGAAGAGCGTGCCATCATCCGTCTCGGAGACGCCGTGGTTGTGCGTGTGCAGGCCGGTCAGCAGCCCGGCTCGGCCGGGCGCGCAGGTGGGCGTCTCGCCGTGGGTGTCGGTGAATTCCATGCCCTCGTCGACGAGGTAGCGCCCGATGTTGGGCATCCGGGCCCAGAGCCGACCGTCAAGCTCCGGGATGTCGTCGAGGACGAGGACCACGATGTCCGGGCGCGGCGAGCGAGGGTCGGCGCCGGGTGGTTCGGGCGGGTCGCCCGGCAGGGGAGGGAACATCGTTGCGGCGGCGGCCGGTGCGGTCACGCTGCCAAGGAGCACGGCCGCGCCGAGCATCGACGCCGCCAGGTGCCATCGAGATCGTGTGCACCGCCCTGGGATCACGTACCGCAATCTAGCTGAGCGCGATGCGCCGCGGGCCGCCGAGCCGGCATCTGAACGTTCGCGGCCGGCGAGGAGACGTTCGGTGGGCCCGAACGTCCCGGCGGGCAGGCCCTGCCTGTGGGCGTCGCCAGGCGCGCCCCGCTGCTCGCCTGATCAGGCCATGCCGGCCGCCGAGGAAGTCGGCTGGCCCGCGTGTTCTCCGTGGCCCCGGACCCAGCCCCTGACCGGCGCACGGGCGGCGATGGCTGAGGCGCCGATGCTCAGCGTGATGACGGCCAGGAGGCCTGCGTGGAGCTCCGGCGACACGGCCTCCGCGACGAACAGCACGGAGACCAGGACGAAGCTGAACTCCCCGACCTGGCTCAGTCCGACTGCCAGCTGGGCGGGTCGCTCGAGACCGGCCAACCTGGCCAGCAGGTAGATGGCGCCTGACTTGGTGACCAGCATCAGGACCAGGAAGATGGCCACCCAGTGGAGGCCGTCGAGCAGCACGTGGGGATCGAGCAGCGAGCCCACAGCGACGAAGAAGAGGACGGCGAAGACGTCACGGAAGGGCAAGAGGCGGCGGCGGGCTTCGAGGGCCATGGGACTGTCCGTCACGGCTAGGCCGGCCACGAAGGCCGCCAGGGCGAGCGGGATGTCGAAGACGACCGCCCCGATCCCGGCGCCCACGAGGCCCACCGCGATGGCCACCAGCAGGAAGAGGTCCGGGTAATTGCGCAGTCGGCCGAGCACGACCGGGAAGAGCTGTGCTGCGCCACCGGCCAGCAGCGCGAACAGGCCGAGCGCCAGCATGGCCTCGATGGGGGAGCGTGCGTCGGCACCCCAGAGGGCCAGCAGGACGGCGGCCACGATGACGCCGCTCAGGTCCTGCAGGAGGCTCCAACCGAGGAGCGCGGTCTCGGTGGCGCGGTTGGTGCGCCGCGTGACGCTGCGCGTGATGTTGACGACGACAACGGACGACGACATGGCCACGCACAGCCCCAGGATGAGAGCGACCTCCAGCGGCTGTCCGATCCAGGCGAGGGCCAGCCCGGCCACGACCGTTGTGAACACGATCTGCATGGGCGAGGCGGCCAGCAGGGAGCGGTGCTCGCGCCGCAGCCGCCCCAGGTCCAGCTCGATCCCGACCTCGAAGAGGAGGAGCACGACGCCGAAGTCGGCCAGCAGCTGGACCTGCGTGCGGTCGGGCTTGGCCTGCTCGGGCAGGAGCTGGAAGGCCACCAGGCCCACCACCAGGTACCCGATGACGGCCGGCAGCCCCATCCGACGCGCGACGTAACCGAACACGGCCGCCGTGAGGAAGACGGCGCCGAGTTCCAGGATCGGGACGGCCGTGGTCTCCATCGCTCCAGCCTACCCTGTGCCTCCAGGGCGCCTGAGCGGGGTGTTGAAGGGCCCGCGTCGCCGTCTGTTGCATCCGGCGGCACAAGCGTCGATCGGGCACCAACCTCTGGGGCCTGGATCGTGCTCCTCGGGCGTCCGTGCCGTCCGGCGGCACACATGGAGACCGAAGGCCCGGCGCCGCGATCGGGCATCCCGCTCCGCCGATGCTTGTGCCGTCTGACGGCACGACTGGTGGTCGGCGCATGAGCGACCATCCGGCACGATGGGCTGGTGGCCGCTCACCGAGGCTCAGCGCCCGCGCCGACCCCGCGGCCCGCGCCGATCTTGCGGGCCTAGAATGCCTCGACCATGACCGAACCCCACGAACCGCCTCTCGCCCCTGACAGGCCGCCCGGCCAGCCGGACGTGGCGCGCACCGATGGCCTCGGCGAGGCCATCTCCGCGCTCCTGCCGGCGCTCGATGCCTTCAACCGCTTCGAGGGTCCTGACCTGGCCGTGCCTCGCTCCGCCTGGCTGCCACTCATCGACGAGCCGCTGCCCGAGCATGGCATCGGCGCCGAGGCGGTCCTCGAGACCCTGCGCGACGTGGTCATCCCGCGCGGGCTGCGCGTCGGCCATCCAGGCTTCACGGGCTGGGTGACGACCGCGCCGACGACGATGGCCACGGCGGCCCACCTGGCCCAGGCGGTCGCCAGCCCGCAGCGCTGGTGGCTGCAGCCGGGCAACCATATCGACTCCATGGCTGTGCGCTGGCTCATCGAGCTGCTGGGATTCCCGACGTCGTTCGTGGGCACCTTCACCTCCGGCGGCTCGACGGCCAACCTGGTGGGCATGGGCGCGGCTCGCCAGCACGCGGGCGAGCGGATCGGCCTCGACCCGGCGGCCGACGGCATCGAGCGCCTGCCGTCCCCACGCGTCTATGCCAGCCCCGAGACGCACCACGTGGTGACGCGGGCCATGGGCGTGCTCGGCATCGGCCGGGCCAGCATCCGGGTCCTGGACCTGGATGCCGATCGCCGCGCCGACCTGCGCCAGCTGCGCGCCTTCATCTCCGAGGACCTCGCGGCCGGGCGCACGCCGGTGGCCGTCGTCGGCAACGCCGGCGACGTCAACACGGGCATCATCGACCCGCTGCCGCAGATGGCCGAGATCGCCCACGAGCACGGCATCTGGTTCCACGTGGACGGCGCCTACGGCGGCTGGGGCATGCTCGACGAGCGTGTCGAGGCAGCCTACGGCGACCGCGGCACCTACGACTCCTTCGCCGTGGACCCGCACAAGTGGCTGGCGGCGCCGGTGGGCACGGGCTTCGCCGTCTGCCGTGACGGCGACCTCCTGAGCCGCGCCTTCACCATCGAGCCGGGCCATTACGACCGCGAGCGCCGCGGTGCCATCGACGACGGCAGCGACGTGCCCTCGCCCTGGGAATCCACGGGCAACGGCACGGCCGACTGGGGTGTCGACTTCTCTACCCCTGCGCGGGGCATGGCCGTGTGGGCCGTCCTCAAGGAGATGGGCGCGGAGGGCATGCGCGAGCGCATCCGCCGCCACAACGACTTCGCCCGGATCGTTGCGGCCCAGGTGCGCCAGTCGGACGAGCTGGAGCTGATGTCAGAGCCGCAGCTGTCCATCTGCTGCTTCCGCTACCGGCCCGCCGGTTGGGAGGACGGCGCGCAGCTGGACGCGCTCAACGCGGCCATCCTGGCCGGGCTGCGCCGCGAGGGCCGCTCGCTGCCCTCCAGCACGCGTGTCGACGACCAGTACGCCATCCGCGCCTGCTTCATCAATCCACGCAACGACCGTGAGCACGTCGATGGGCTCGTGGCGGACGTCCTGGCCATCGGCCGCCGGCTGGCGACCGCCAGAACGACCTGACGCCGCCCGACTGACCGCTCGCCCGAGTGACCGGGCGGCTACCCCGCGTCGTGCGCGTCGGGGGCCAGGCTCGCGAGCAGGTGCAGCACGGGGCGGGCTGCATCGAGATCCGCGGCGATGCGGTCGGGCAGCTCCGGGGTGCAGACGTCGGCATCGGAGAGGCGTCGGCTGAAGACGACGTCCTTCAGCCGCAGCAGGTCACCGTGGGGGTGGTCGGCCGGGTAGCCCCGGGGATTGCGCGCCAGCGATTCGCCGCTGACCGTTCCGAACACTGCGCGGAAGCGCTCGTCTTCGATGGCTCCGAGCACCGACCCGGGATCTCGGTCCACCTGCCCGCGGAAGGCGGCGAGGACCGCGCGGTCCGGGTGCCACATGCCGCCGCCGACGAAGATGCTGCCCGGCTCGAGGTGGAAGTAGCCGCCCACACCCACGCTGGTGCGGCCCGTCGGCGCCGCGCCCTGCCAGGGGAACTGGGCGCCCTGCGCCGTCTTGTAGGGCGACTTGTCCTTCGAGAAGCGCACGTCGCGGTAGATGCGGAAGGGTGAGCGTGCGGGGTCCGCGAGGAGAGGCAGCCCACGGGCAGCGAAGCGCGTCGCGAGGGCCGTGCAGAGGGCCTCGAAGGGCTCCTTGATGAGACGTTCGTAGTCGGCCTTGCGAGGCTGGAACCAGGCCCGCTCGTTGTTCTCGGCCAGGTCGGCGAGGAACTGCAGCGCGTCTGGCTCGAAGCCGTGGAACGGACTCT
>JBFYUV010000005.1:0-4903 GCA_041299865.1 Chloroflexota bacterium | reverse complement strand
GCCTCCGTCATCGGGAGGCGACCGGCTGACGCGGCTCGGCCTCGATGGCCGTGCCGATGCGGACCAGGGTGCGGCCGATGGCGCGGCGCACCGAGTGGCCGCGGCGCGGAGCAGGCCTGCTCAGACCCGCCGCCATCCGGTCGGTGACCGGCCGGCGGCGTTGCTGGTCGCGCAGGCGCTGCTCGTGCAGCTGCCGAGCGATCTCGGGGTGCATCACGTCAACCCACCTCCTTTCTCGTGGTGTGTCGTGCGGGTGTCGATGCCATCAGGCACCGTCCTTGTCTTCGTCATCGATGTCGTCGTCCAGGGAGCGGCCGGTCCAGGTCATGAAGACGCTGTCCAGCGTCGGCGGGAGGCCGTGCTCGCGCTGGACGCGCGCCTTCAGCTCGTCAGGCGTGCCCTCCACCACGAGCTGCCCGCGATCGAGGATGGCGAGGCGGTCACAGAGCCTCTCGGCCTCGGCCAGGTCGTGCGTCGTCAGCAGCACCGTGGCGTCGTGGTGCTCGCGCAGGTCCTCGATGAAGGCCTGCACGTCCAGCTTGCTGCGCGGGTCCAGGCCCGTCGTAGGCTCGTCGAGCAGCAGCAGGGTGGGGCTCGTCAGGATGGCCCTGGCGATGGCCACCTTCTGCTGCATGCCGCGGCTCATCTGCTCGAGCGGCTCACCGAGCCGCGTGCGGGCGATGCCCAGGCGGGCCAGGATGCGCTCGGCTTCGCGCCGGGCGTCACGGGCCGGGAGGCCGTAGAGGCGGGCGGCGTAGACGAGGTTCTCGTAGGGCGACAGCTTCTTGAAGAAGGCGGCGTCCACCGAGACGCGGTTGATGAGCCGCTTCACGGCCATCTCGTCACGGGTCACGTCGTGGCCGAAGACCTCGATGCGCCCGCTGTCCAGCGTCAGCAGCGTGCTGACCAGCCGGATGAGCGTGGACTTGCCTCCGCCGTTGGCGCCCAGGATGCCGTAGACCTCGCCGCGCTCGACGCGCAGCGAGACGTCATCCACGGCCGTCACGAGCTTCTTCTTGCGTCCCGGCCTGAATCGCTTGCTGACGTGCTCGACGATGAGAGCGGCGGGGCCGTCTGCCCGGAGTGGCCGGGCGGCTGGCGTCTCCACCGGGGCGTCGGCCAGCGTCGACACGCGGGGCGGAAGGTCACTGTTCAGCTGTCGTGGTGCGCTGGTGACGGTCATGGGTCTGCTCCTGTGGGATCGCTGTGCTGTGCGTGGGGCCATGCGCCCGGGCGGCGCGGGAGGCCCGGCGATCGATCCCTCGGGGCAGAGAGGGCATCAAAAAAGCCGGGGGGCCCATCCGGCCCTCCGGCTCGATCGACTGGCACACTCAGGTGCCTGGTGGATCTACGAAGGGCACGGATCTCCCGCATCCTGGGCGCAGATGGGCGCGCCCAGCCGCAGCCGGGAGGCGGCGGTGCTGTTCAGGCGGATGCGCTGCATGTGTCCGTGTGACTCCTCTGTGATGGGCCGGGACTGACCGGCCGCAAATCATCGTAGGACCCTTGTCAAGCCCCTGCTGGCGGCCTGCCCGATACTGTCGTCATGCGACCGCTGAGCATCCTCGCCCTGCTGCGGACAGGCGTCCTTGAGCCAGGCCTGGCCGGGCTCGCGTGGCTGCTCGTAGAGGGCGGCGTGCCCGTCGTCGTCATCGGCTCGGCCGGCAGCGCGGAGCGCTCGGCCATGGCCGGGGCGCTCGTCTCCATCGACCCGGCCCGCGCCTTCGTGGTGCTCGATGCCGACGTGGAGGCGCCCACCCTCGCGAGGCTCTCGGCGCTGCTGCGCGGCGGTGCCGGTGTCGGCATCACGCTGGCCGCGGCCGACCTGGCGGCGGCCATGGAGCGCCTGCGCGGCGAGGCCGGCGGCCTGCCGGACGATGCCATCCGTCGCCTGGGGACCGTCTTCGCGCTGGACGGGACGAGCCGCGGTCCGCGCTGCTCCATCGTCCACTACCTGCGCCCTACCGAGCGCGACGGGCAGGGCCACGTGCAGCGCCGTCCACCGGCCATCCTGACCGCCTGGGACGAGACCGCCGGCAGCTACGAGGACTACGCCTGGGCCGTGACACCGGAGCTGGCCGACCGGGTGGACCGCTCCCAGGCCGACTTCGAGGAGCGCCTGCGCGACCGCGCCGCCATGCTGGCAGCGACGTCCCGGAGCGCCCACATCTCGGCCAGCGAGTGGCAGGAGCGCCTGCGACGCTACCTGGCGGCCGAGCCGCCGCGCGTGCCGGCCCCCCAGCATCCAGCCGCTGCTCCGCCGCGCGGGCACGGGTCGCCGGAACCACAGCAGCACTGAGGCCGATGCCGCCGGCGTCGAGCCGTCAGCGGCGTCGGCCACTCGAGTCGAGCGCCTCAGAGGGCTCCAGCGGGCGAGAAGGCGGCCACCAGCTGGCCTCGAGCGCCGAGGAGTCGGAGGCCTGGGTCGTCGCGCTCGACCATCACGGCCGTCCGCAGGGCATCGAGCAGCGCCCGGTGCTCGACCTTGCGTGTGCAGCCCGTCAGGTCGCCTGCGCTGATGTCGTCGAGGGTGAGGAACACGCCCTCGGTCACGTAGCGGCCGTCGAAGGGGCCGCAGGGACCCTCGCCGACAAGCGTTCCACCCTCCAGTCGGAGCGTGACCGTGTCTTCGCTGCCACGAGTGCCGGGCAGTGCAGCCAGCAGCCAGGTGGTGGCCTCGAGCGGCGCTGCACTGAGGAACTCGAGGCGGTCGCCCGTGTCGGGTGAGACGAGGATGAGCTCGTCGGGCGGCAGGTCCAGGGTGAGCGACGGACTCTCGAGGACCGCCACGATGGCCGCTTCCTGGGTGGCGAGGGTGGGCGAGCAGGGCGCGTCTGTCCGCTCCAGCGCACCGAGACTGAGGACGTCGGCTTGCCTGCGGTACGTGCCGACGATGCCGTTGCAGCCGGTGGAGGCGATGATTTCGCCAGTCGAACGACGCTGCAGGTCGCGGCTGCGGGTGGGACGGAACGACAGGACGGCCGGCTGCGCGGGGTCCGCTGCCACCGTTCGGCCGGCCGACGTGTAGCTCTGCAGCTGCCACTCGCTCGCGCTCAGGGCGCCCGAGTCGTCCAGCTCGAAACGCAGATCCTCGATGCCATCCGCGTCTCGGACGATCAGCTGTGCGCCGACATCGTCGCTGACCGGTGCGATCTGGAAGCTGGCAGCACGTGCCAGGGCATCCGTCAGGCCTGAGGCCACGAGCGCCACCTGCTCGGCACAGGCGCCCCGGCGTCGGTCGCTCAGTTCGAAGGCCAGCGCCTGGCCCACGCGGCCGTATCGTCCGGAGAGCCGGGTACAGCCGGTGGACCCCCTGACCTGGCCCGCGCGCAGCGTCATCCAGGCCGCCACCTCGGGTCCGACGGCGCGCATCTCGCGCCCGCGGAACGACGCCAGTCGCCAGGTGCTGCCCTCCAGGGGTGGCAGGCCGGCCGGTTCCAGCGCCAGCGGTCGTTCGAGGGTCGCGGCCGGGAGGGCTCCGGGTGTCGCGGACGGCGACTGCGCGAGAGCATCCCAGGGCGCAGCCAGCAGCGCCATCGCGAGGACGACCGACGCGAGCGAGTAGGGCGACGCCATGGCAGGCCGAGTATCCGTCGCGGCCGCCCATCGTGCCCACGGCGCTCGGCCGCGGGACAGCGAACGTGACCGCTGGACCGACCTGACAGGTCGGAAGGCCCCGGTGCCCGAACCTGTCAAGCGGTAGCATCTGGGACGGAAAGCATGTCCGCGTCCCTTGACGCCCATCGGAGGTTCACCCCATGTCCGCACCTCGTGTCGCCGCGTCCCCCGGCGAACTGCTCGGCTTCCTCTCCGGCATCGCCCACGTCGAGGGCGAACGTCTCGTCATCGATGACGCGACCGCCTTCCGCGCGGCCGGCATCCGCGATGTCGCCTGGTCCGCCACCTTCAGCCAGGACGAGGGCACCGTGGAGGCCGCCCGCTGGATCGTCTGGGAAGCCTCCCAGGAGCTGGGCTCACCATCGGCCAGCATCCACGACCTCTACATGGCCCGCGCCCGCGGCGAGTACAGCGGCTGGACCGTGCCGGCCATGAACCTGCGCACACAGGTCTTCGACATGGCCATGGCCGGTTGCCGCGCAGCCATGGAGCTGGGCGCCGGTTCGGTCATCTTCGAGCTGGCCCGCTCGGAGCAGGAATACACGTTCCAGCGGCCCGGTGAGTACATCACGAGCGTGCTGGCGGGCTGCATCGCGGCCGGCTGGCAGGGCCCCGTCTTCGTCCAGGGTGACCACTACCAGTTCAACGCGGCCAAGTACAAGGCCGATCCCGAGGCCGTCACAGAGACCCTGCGCAAGGCCACCCTGAACGCCATGCAAGTCGGCTACGGCAACATCGACATCGACTCCTCGACGCTCGTGGACCTCTCCTTCGAGTCGCTCGACGAGCAGCAGAAGGTCAACTACACGCGCGCCGCGGAGCTCTCTGCGCTCATCCGTGCCAACCAGGACGAGGGCATCGTCATCTCCATCGGCGGCGAGATCGGCGAGGTCGGCAAGCAGAACTCCACCCCGGACGAGCTGCGCGCCTACCTGGACGGCTACCGCAAGGAGCTCGACGCACGCGCCGGCGCAGATGCCATCGGCCTGTCCAAGGTGAGCGTCCAGACGGGCACCTCGCACGGTGGCGTGCCGCTGCCGGACGGCGGTGTGGCAGAGGTTAAGCTCGACTTCGACACGCTCAAGGTCCTCGGCGAGGTCTGCCGCGAGTACGGCCTGGCCGGGGCCGTGCAGCACGGCGCGTCCACGCTGCCCGACGAGCTCTTCCATCGCTTCCCGCAGGTCGAGACCGCGGAGATCCACCTAGCCACGGGTTTCCAGAACGCCCTCTACGAGCATCCCGCCTTCCCGGCCGAGCTGCACGCGCAGATCGAGGCCTTCTGCTT
>JBFYUV010000004.1:0-3851 GCA_041299865.1 Chloroflexota bacterium | reverse complement strand
TCCCGCGACGGGGGAGGCGCCCCTACGCCCCGTGGGCATCCGGGCGCCACCCCCGTCGGCGCCGACTACGCGCCGGGTGCCCGGTAGCTGGGCGATCGCTTCGCGGCCGCGTCGACCTCCTCCGGCGTGAGCAGCACGATGGTCCGCGGTCTGGCACCCCCGGCCGCGGCCACAGCCGTGGCACCGGCGGCCGCCGCGGTGTTGCTCGGCAAGTCGACGGTCACATAGAAGTCATCACCGCCGAAGCCGAAGTAGAACGACTCGACCGTCCCGCCGAGCGAGGCGATGAGCTTGCTGACCGCGGCCACGCGTCCGCTGCCGCCCTCCGCGAGAACGCCGTTGGCGCCCTGGACGGTGTAGCTCCCGGTGATCAGGTACTTGGGCATGGCTCCTCCTTGCCGCGGGGCGTCCGATGGGGGGACACGCTCGGTCCACGGTCGCCACAGTCTGGACCGCCTGGGAGGCATGTCAAGGTGCCGGTCACCACGCGCGACGAAGCGTTCTGCGGCCAGTCACTGCCTGTTGACCACGACATCGCCGGGTGTAGGCTGGAGACGTCGGGGGGTTGGACCCAGCCACGGCCCTGAGCGCCGTGCGAACGAGGAGGCCCCTTCGATGGCAGAGCATCCCAACATCGAGCTGATGAGGCGCGCCCACGAGGCCATCGAGCGGGATGGCTTCGCGGTCATGGCTGACTACCTTGCCGACGACGTCGTCTGGCACGAGATTGGAGGGTCCGAGCCGAGGCACGGGAAGGCGGCGCTCGCTGCCGGTGCGGCTGACGCGGACTACGAGATCACGTTCGAAGTCCACGACATCCTCGGCAATGACGAGCACGTCGTCGTCCTGGGCGAAGCCCATGGCACGCGGGCCGGCAAGACGCTCGACTATCGCGTCGCGGAGATCTACCACCTGAGGGACGGCAAGATTATCGAGCGCTGGGCCTTCTCCGACGACACGGCGGCCATCACGGCGTTCTTCGGGTAGTCCGGCCGTTCGATCCGGCCTTCACGCCCAGGTTGCGCCGTGGGCGTGGGCAGAACCTGTCAGCCGAGCGAGTCGATGTTCGCCTTCTGGGCTGGGTCGGGCGCGTTGGCCGGATCCAGGAAGGCCTCCAGGCACTCCACGGCGACGTCCGGTGACGATCGCTTGAGGCTCAGGCCGAGCACGTTCGCGTCGTTCCAGCGTCGCGCGCCCGTGGCGACCCAGGCATCCCAGGCGAGTGCCGCGCGAACGCCGGGCACCTTGTTGGCAGCCATCGTGACGCCCGTGCCCGTCCAGCACATGACCACGCCGAGGTCGGCCTCGCCGCTGGCGACCCGGCGGCCCACCTCCCGTCCGATGTCGGCCCACTGGTCACGGTCGTCCACCACCGCCACGTCGCCGTGCCTCCTTAGGCACTCGAGCACGGCGGCCGTCGTGGCATTCGAATCGTCTGCGCCGAACACGAATCGCATCGCTCCACTCCTTCCCCGGTCCGCGTGTGATCTTCAATGGTCTGCTCGGGCCGTACGTCCCGCCAGGGACTGGCTTCAGGCGCCGGGTAGCCTCACAATGCGGGTGCGACCACGACGCCATCGACACGGAGGTGATCCATGGGTGACAAGGGACCAGGCAGCAAGAGCGGCGTGAAGAAGCCCAAGGGCGGCCCGACGGCGGGGGACAAGAAGAAGCGCTGATCGGCTCCTCACGCGCTCACACCCGTCGGGCGAGGGTCACTCCACCTTGTAGTCGTAACCGAGCACGAGCGTCGAGCTCGGCTCGACCGTGACCTGCCAGCGCAGCAGGTTGCCCGGCGTCCGCTCGGGCTCGACGGTGGCCTCCAGCGCCTGCGCTTCGGGCGGGATCTGGTCCACGACCTCCAACTCCACAGGATCGGTTCCCAGGTTGGTGATGGTCAGCTCCACCTCGTCCTGGTAGCCGAAGCCGCCCGTACTGAGCGCCGCTCGACTCTCGGCGCGGCTCACCCGCACGTCGGGCAGGTAGCCGGCGGTGATGCTGCCCTCGCCGCCCACGGGCGTGAGCTCGATGAAGTCGCTGCCGATGAAGAGGTCGTCCTGGTAGGAGCGCACGATGCCCTCCGCGAAGGGCATGTCGGTGTCGTTGCGCACCTTGTAGATGACGCTGACCTGGTCGTCAGTCTGGGCGTTCCAGAGGTGCAGCCGGCGGGCCGGCAGGCTGCCGTCGAAGAGGCCGACGAACACGGTGTCGCCGGGCTCCGCGCTCACCGTGCCGACGTCGTAGACGTGCTGGATGTCCATCGAGCCAGTCGGTGCTGCGACCGGGGTGACCGGGACGGCCAGTGGATCCTCGTAGCCGGCGATGTACTGGTTGGCGGTGATCTGGGACACGGCATCGACCATCTGGCTGGGGTCCACCCTGCCGGCGACCAGCCGTGTCGCCACGTCCGCCATGGACAGGGCGCCGTTGGAGATCTCAGCGAAGGCGTCGAAGCCCACCGTCTCATCCGTGTCGGCTGCCAGCCACATGTCGTAGGTGGGGTTCCAGCCCACGCCGGCGAGCAGGTACTCCAGCGTCACCTCGCGCAGGCCGTCGTCCCCTCCGTCGGTCGCGCCCGGGGCGCTCTGCCAGACGACCGCCGGCGAGCCCGTGCTGCGGTCGAGCCGATAGCGCGCCACCCGTTGGCCATCCTCGCGCAGGACGAGCGTATCGGTGAAAACGCTGTCCGGCAGCACGACGCGGGCGTCGACGCCCTCTGGTAGCAGCAGGCTGTCGTGCGCATAGGCGATGCCGTTCATGAAGATCGCGACCCTGTCCGGTGTGCTCGTGTAACTGATCTGGTCGCCCGCGGCAGCAGCCGGGAGCGAAGCCGCCGGGGCGATGATCAGCAACGCCGCACCGAGTGACGAAGCGACCCTGCGGAATGACCTGTGAGACATCGCGGTTCCCCCGGCTGCGGTGATGACCTCCCCATTGTGGCCCGCTCGGCAAGCCCGTCAGTCCAGCGCCCTGGTGACCCATCGCGCCATCGGGCCCAGCCGACCGTCAGCCCTCGAGCGCCTCCCTGATGAGGCCACCGCTCGAGCGTCGGATGACGATCTCCGTGGGTAGGACCACCTCCTGGGCCGGGCGACCGGGGTCGGCCAGGCGGTCGAGGAACACACCGACGCTCCGACGGCCCAACTCGAAGGCGGGCTGGGCCGCCACCGTGAGGAAGGGGAAGGTGACCATGGCTTGGGGCAGGTCGTCCAGGCCCACGACCGCCACGTCATCGGGAACGCGAAGGCCGAGCTCCACGAGCCCGTGCTGGATGCCGATGGCGATGAAGTTGTTGGCCGCGAAGAGCGCCGTGGGCCGTGGGGCATGGTCCATGACGTGCAGCGTCATGGCGTGGCCGCTCTCGATGGTGAAGGCGCCGTGGGCCACGGTGGGCGCCGGGAGGCCCGACTCCTCCACCAGAGCCCGGCTGAACCAGGCAGCCCGGTCGACCGCCGTGGGCACGGAGGCGGGCCCAGTCAGCACGGCCATGTGGCGATGACCCAAGCCTGCCAGCAGCCGGCCGAGCTGCAGCGCGCCACCCTCGGAATCGGCCCGCACCACGTCCACGCCTGTGATCGCTGGCCGTCGGTCCACGACCACCACCGGGACGCCGTGGGCGCGGCACTGGCCGATCGGCTCGGCGCCGACACCGGCCGGGATGATGAGGATGCCATCGACCTGTCTCTGCAGCAGCACCTGGACCAGGCGTTGCTCCTCGTCCTCGTGCTCGTCGCTGTTGGCGATGAGGAGGGAGATGCCGACCTCCCGTGCCGCCGTCTCCACCCCGTGGGCCAGTGTCGTGAAGAACGGGTTCGTCATGTCCGGCATGACGAGCGCGATCGTGTCCGTCC
>JBFYUV010000003.1:0-3129 GCA_041299865.1 Chloroflexota bacterium | reverse complement strand
CCCTCCTCGAGGGTGGCTCGGACTCTGATCCGCTGTTCCTCCAGGCCAAGGAGGCGGAGGCCTCGGTGTTCGAGCGCTTCACGGGTGCGAGCCCGTACGCCACCCACGGCGAACGAGTGGTCGCCGGGCAGCGCCGGCTCCAGGCCGCCAGCGACGTGCTGCTCGGCTGGGGGCTCGGCCCCCTCGGCCGCCACCTCTACTTCCGGCAGCTGCAGGACCAGAAGGGATCCGCCGTCGTCGAGATCATGACCCACGACGACCTCGTCGCCTGGGGCCGCCTGTGCGGCTGGGCCCTGGCTCGCGGCCATGCCCGCTCCGGCGATCCAACGCTGCTCGCGACCTATCTGGGCGATGACGACGAAGTCGGCCACGCCATGGCGGCGTTCGCCGAACGCTACGCTGACCAGGCCGAGCGCGACCACGCGGCATTCCTCGCGGCCATCAAGCAGGGTCAGGTGCAGGCGGAGACCGGCGTCTGACTGGTCGTTGACAGGCGCATGGCCCACCCGCCCTCTGCCACCGGCAGGGTATGCTCGCCGACCACGATCATCCGGCCGCGAAGGCGAAGGCCTCGGGACGTGGACCTGATCCGCGATGATGCGTCGGTCGATGGGGTCTTCGGGTGAACCCGATCGACCGTCATCCAGTCCTCAGGAGGTGAGAACCTTGGCCAAGAAGGTTCAGGCATCGGCCAGCTACGAGGAAGCGTGGGCGCCGGAGCCACCCTCGGGTGACACCTGGACCGCCCGGCCGTGGGTCCATCCGTCAGCCCGGGTCGAGCAGGGTCGCCTGGTCCGCAAGCGGGTGCCGCGCGTCAGCCACGCCGCCTTCGAGCCCCGGCCCGACCGCGACCCCATCGCCATCCTCGAGCGCCAGGAGGCCGACCGGCTCCCCGACCTGCTGCCGCTGCGCCACGCCCGCATGGCCGAATCGGCCTTCGCCTACTACCGGGGCACACCCGCGGTCATGGCCTTCGACCTGGCCACCACCCCACGGTCGGACATCATCGTGCAGGCCAGCGGTGATGCTCACATCTCCAACTTCGGTCTCTTCGCCTCACCCGAGCGGCGCCTCGTCTTCGATGCCAATGACTTCGACGAGACGCTGCCGGCAGCGTGGGAGTGGGACGTCAAGCGGCTGGCCGCCAGCGTCGTCATCGCCGGCCGGGCCAACGGCTTCAGCGCGGCACGCAACCGCGGGGTGACGATGGCCGCGGTGCGCTCCTACCGCGAATGGATGGCGCGCTACGCGGGGATGCGCCTCATCGACGTGTGGTACTCGGTCATCACCGAGGTGGACATCCGTGCTGCCGCCGAGCCGCTGCTGGCTCGCATGAAGGATGCCACGGTGCGACGCGCCCGCATCGAGAGCCTCTTCAGCAAGGCCCGCGGGCGCGACCAGCTGCGTGCGACGGCCAACCTCACCGAGCTGCGGGACGGCAAGCGATTCTTCGTCGAACAGCCCCCGGTCATCCAGCACGTCGAGATCCCCGGCGGCCCCGATGCGCTGCGCCGGGTCTTCGAGGACTACCGGGCCACGATGGCCGAGAGCCGCCGCGAGTTCCTGGAGCGCTACCACTTCACCGACTTCGCGCTCAAGGTCGTGGGTGTCGGCAGTGTCGGGACGCGCTGCTTCGTGATGATCCTCGAGGGTCGCGACGAGAACGACCCGCTCATCCTCCAGGCCAAGGAGGCGACCGCGTCGGTGCTCGAGGGGCCCTTCGCGGCGAGCGCCTTCGCGAACCATGGCGAGCGCGTCGTCGTCGGCCAGCGCCTCATGCAGGCCACGCCCGACATCTTCCTGGGCTGGACGCGCGGCCAGGAGGGTCGCGACTTCTACCTGCGCCAGCTCTGGGACATGAAGGGCTCCGTGGACACCAGCACCCTGGAACCGGTGGGCCTCGGCTTCTACAGCGGCATCTGCGCCTGGGCTCTAGCGCGAGCACACGCGCGCAGCGGCGACTCCGTGGCCATCTCCGCTTACCTCGGCACTTCCGACACCTTCGACGGTGCCATCGCCGACTTTGCCGAGACGTACGCCGACCAGAACGAACGGGATCACCGCGCCTACCGCGCCGCCATCGAGGCGGGGCAGGTCTCGACGACGACGGCCTGAGGCTGCACTCTGGGCCAGCTTCGGCCAGGTGGGCACGCCGACAGGGGAGGAGTGGAGAGTGGACGACCGGCCGGGCACGATCCTGGCCATCGACGAGCTGCTCCTGCGACCGTGGCGCTCCACTGACGCGGCTGCCCTGCTGGCCGCCTGCGGGGACCCGGAGATCGCGCGCTGGGCGGGCCTCCCCCAGCCGTTCCTGCCGGCTGACGCGGAAGCGTTCATCGGGAGCGCTCTCACGATGTGGCGGGACGGGACGGGCGCGCCCTTCGCCATCGTCGAGGCCCAGAGCGATCGGCTCCTGGGAGCCATCACGCGCTTCGGCCCGGACGGCCACCAGGCCACCTTCGGCTGCTGGGTCGTGCCCGAAGCGCGCGGCCGCGGGGTCGGCACGCGCGTGCTTCGGCTGCTCGCGGAGTGGACGTTCGCCACCACGTCGGTCATCCGCCTGCACGTCTTCATCATGGTCGGCAACGAGGTCTCCGAGCGCATGGTCGAGCGCGCCGGGTACCAGCGCGAGGGCGTGCTGCGGGCCTGGGACGTGCTGGAGGACGGCGTCCCCGTCGACTGCGTGGTCTATTCGCGCCTGCGCAGCGACCCCTAGCGACGCCGACAGCTCCCGGCGGTCGCGCTGATGGGGCGGCCCCGGACGTGGCCGCGGGCACTACCATGGACCAGCGGCGAGATCCCACTGGGGTCCTACGGCGGTCCGCTCGCTCACACTTGGCCGCAGCGACAAGAGGCACGAGATGAACACCCTCCAACGGACCGTCAATCTCTACCGCACGCAGTTCGAGCTGCTGTGGCGCTGGCGTCCAGGCCGGGTCGCACTCCTCAAGCGTGCCCTGATCTCGCTGCTCGCCGCCCTCATCGCCTTCTACATCACCGCCTGGCTGCTCTCCGGCTTCCTGCAGATCCAGAGCCTCGCTGGCGGCCTGACGGCCGTGGTCCTCATCGCGGCCCTGAACCTGTTGGTGCGGCCGGTCCTCATCGGTCTCGTCGCCAGCCGGTCGGTGG
>JBFYUV010000001.1:0-5259 GCA_041299865.1 Chloroflexota bacterium | reverse complement strand
AGGCTCTTGAGGACCTGCACGCCATGGTATCCGCTGCACAGGCCGCTGACCTCGATGGTGGCCGCGCGGGGCGAGTCAGACATGGCCCTCTCCGAGGTACTTCTCCACCACCGTGTGGTTCTCGCGGATGGACTGAGGGTCGCCGGTCAACACGACGCTGCCCTCGGCCATGAAGTGGACCTCGTCGCAGAGGTTCCAGATGACGTTGAGATCATGCTCCACGATGACCACCGAGGTCCCGTCGGCGGCCAGCTCCCGAACGACGTCCATGACCTTCTCGGTGACGTCGTCCGGCAAACCCGCGGTGGGCTCGTCGAGCAGGAGGAAGCGGGGCTTGAGCAGGAGGCAGCGCACGATGTCGAGCAGCTTCTTCTCGCCCGCCGACAGGGCGAAAGCGGCCGGGTCGCCGAAGCCGAAGAGGTCGAGGTAGTGGCGCATCTCCGCCTCGTGCCGCTGGAAGACGGTGCCCTCGCTGAAGACGCGGTGCGGTTGCTCGTAGCTGGACTCAGTCACGGACAGCAGGACGGAGTCCCAGATGGTCAGCTTGTCGAAGTCCATGATCACCTGGTTGGACTTCACGACGCCGTGATGCGCCATGCGGTGGGCCGGCATCGCCGACAGGGTGAACTCGCGCCCGTCAGGCTCGCGCAGCGTGACCGTGCCCCGGTCGAGCGGGATGGAGTGCATGATCATCCGCATCAATGTCGTCTTGCCCGCCCCGTTGGGGCCGATGAGTCCCTCGATGGGCCGATTGCCCAGGACGAGGTCGTCGACGTTGACGACGACGTGCCCGGAGAACGACTTCACCACGCCGCCCACGTGGATCTGCGGTCGCGCGGTGGCAGCGCTGACCGCGACGTCACTTGCCATGGAGCTTCCTCATCAACTTGTCGCGACGCATGTCGCCGAGGACGCCGAGAGGTCGGAAGATGAGGACCGCGATGAGGGTCGCGCCGAAGATGAGCTCGCGCAGCACGGGGATGGCTTGCGTGTACCAATCGCGGGGCAGCGGCAGGTAGGAGCGCACGATGATGTCGAACAGGCCGACGGTGAGGAACACGCCGACGACCGCGCCCCAGACACGCGCCGTGCCGCCCAGCACGAGGCCGACCATGGCGGCCAGGGTCACGTCCACGCCGATCCTGCCCACGTCGAGGGAGCGCTCCATCGACCCGAACATGGCCCCGAGCAGTCCCATCCCCGCCGAGGTCACGGCGAACAGCACCAGCTTGGCGCGATAGGTCGACTTCCCGACACTGCGAGCCAGCGGCTCGCTGCCGCCCGTGGCGATGAGCAGGCGTCCATAGGGGGCCCGGTGGACCTGCCGCGCGTACAGGAAGATGAGCGTGACGACCGCCGTCAGGACCAACAGCCAAGTGAACTCGTCCTCCTTCACGCTGCCCACATCGAAGGGGAGGCGCAGCCCGCCCAAGCCGCGTGAGCCACCGGTCCAGTCGGCCTCGGTGGTGGCCAGGATCTGGACCGCTGCGGCGAAGCCCAGCGTGACGACGAGGGTGCCGTCGGTGTCGAGGTCAGAGATGAGCCAGCCGACCACGAGGCCGGCGAGGCCGACGATGGCGGCGGCACCGGCCGCACAGACGAGGAACTGCCAGGGATCGCCGAACGGCCACTCCACCTGGACGTACAGCACTCCGAAGACGTAGTACCCCAGGCCCCAGAAGCCGACGACACCGAAGTTGGCGATGCGGGTGAGCCCCAGCTGGAGGTGCAGGAGCAGAGCGAGACCCGTGATCATGACCACGCCGAAGAGCCCGGTGACCAGGAAGGAGTCGAGCCAGTCGAGCATCGCGCTACACCTTCGCCATCTCGGTCAGCCGCCGCCCGCGCCACTTCAGCAGCACCACGAAGGCGATGATGAGGAAGAGCTGGGCGTACAGGACCTGGTCGAACGTGAGCGCCATGGCGGTGAGCGCGACGACGGCGGCGACCCCCACGACGATGACGCCTCCGAGGCCCCACCTGACACCGACCAGCACGACGAGCAGGATGAAGAGGAACTGGCGCCAGCCCAGCAACGGCGAGACCGACGAGCCCACCCCCAGGAAGGCTCCCGACAGACCACCGGCGACACCGGCGATGAACCAGATCATGACCGTCACCACGAGGGGCCGGATGCCGCTCACCTTGGCCAGCTGCTCGTCACTGGCGAGGGCCCGGATCTGCAGTCCGTAGTCCGTGCGCTGGATGAAGAGGTAGAGCAGGAGGGCGAGCAGGCCGACGGTGGCGAGAGCGACGAGACGGAAGGAGGTCACGCCCACGCCGAACACCAGGACGGTGTCGGGTGGCGGCACGTCGAAGAAGATGGTGGGGTAGCCGAAGATGAACTGGAGGCCATGGCGCAGCACGATCGACAGGCCGAAGGAGATGATGATCGTCTCGAGGACGCCCACCTCGCGCTGCTTGGCGGGCCGGAAGACGAGCACGTAGGTCGCTACGGACAGGAGTCCCGAGAGAATCGCGGCCGGGATGAGGACCATGTAGAAGTCGAGGCCGAAGGTCGAGCTCAGCCAGATCGCGAAATAGGCGCCCAGCGTCAGCGTCTCCGCGTAGGCAACGTTGATGAGACCGGTCAGCCGGTAGATCAGGGCGAAGCCGATGGCCGCCAGGACCAGCGGAGCCTGCTCGACGAGGCCGATGACGATCGACTCGGCGATGAAGTCCATCAACCGTCAGCCCGGCTGATCGAGGCCCGGAGACGGCTCGCCGCCAGGCGGGTGGCGAGGCGGCCCTGGATCGCGCCCACGTCGTCGCCGCCGCCCTCAGTCGCAGCTGCTCACGGGAGTCGAGCTGTCGAGGAGCCGGCGTACGCGCTGTGCCACCCGTTCGGCGGAGAGGCAGTACATGTCGAGCAGCTCCTGGTCGCTGGCTGACTCCGTGTAGTGATCCTGGATGCCGATGCGGTCGACGCGCGTGGGTCGATGCTGGGAGAGCGTCTCTGCCACGGCGCCACCGAGGCCGCCGATGACGCTGTGCTCCTCGACGGTCACGACCCGGCCCGTGCGCTCCGCGGCGGCCACGATGCCTGCCTCGTCGAGGGGCTTGATGGTGGGCACGTGGACGACGTGCGCCTCGATGCCGCTGGCGGCCAGGATCTCGGCGGCGTCCACGACGCGCGGCGTCTGGGTGCCGGTGCTGATGAGGGTGATGTCGGCACCCTCGCGCACGACCTTGACCTTGCCGAACTGGAAGCGATGGCCGGGCTGGAAGAGCGTCTGCGTGGCGTCGCGCACGAGGCGGATGAAGACGGGCCCGTCATAGGACACCGACCAGGCCAGCACCTCGCGGGTCTCGACCTCGTCGGCAGGGGAGATGACGACCATGCCGGGCATCGCCCGCGCGATGGAGATGTCATCCACGATCTGGTGGGTCTTGCCGGCGCGCCCGGTGAAGAGGCCCGTGTAGCCGGCCGTGATCTTGACGTTGGCGCCGGTCTGCGCGATGAGGACGCGGATCTGGTCGAGCGGGCGGTGGAGCGCGAAGGCCACGAAGGTGCTGATGAACGGGACGCAGCCCATCTCCGCCATGCCCGCCGCCACGCCCAGCATGTTCTGCTCGGCGATGCCCATCTGGTAGTAGCGCTCCGGGAAGGCATCCTCGAAGATCTGCGCCCGCGTGGAGCTGCCGAGGTCGCCGTCAAGCATGACGATGCGCGGGTCGCTCGCGGCGAGCTCGGTGACGACCTCGCCGAAGACCTCACGCAGGGCGCGGCCCATGGGCAGGCTCATGCTGCGTCCTCCACTGGCTCGCCGAGCTCCGCCATGGCCGTGGCGAACTGCTCCGGGGTGGGCACGCCCATGTGCCAGGCGTAGTCGCCCTCCATGAAGGAGACGCCCCGGCCCTTCAGGGTGTGGGCGATGACGGCCACCGGCCGACCCTCTGGCTGGGCGGCGGCCTCCAGCGTCGCCAGTACCTCCGGCATGTCATGGCCGTCCATCTCCAGGACCCGCCAGCCGAAGGCGGCGAAGCGGGCCGCCAGGTGGCCGGGGTCCTCTGGAGGCAGGCGGTGTTTGGCGTCGCCCCCGCGCCAGCCGAACTGCTGGAACTTGTTGTGATCCACGATGGCGATGAGGTTGTCCGCCCCGAAGCGTGGGGCCACGTGAGCCGCCTCCCAGATCTGGCCCTCCTGGCACTCGCCGTCGCCGAGCAGCACCCAGGTGCGGACGTCCCTGCCCAGGTGCCGGGCGCCCAAGGCGAAGCCGAGGCCAGCCGAGAGGCCCATGCCCAGCGAGCCCGTGGAGATGTCGATGCCCGGCAGCTTGTTCATGTCCGGGTGACCCTGGAGCCGGGAGCCCTTCTGGTCGAAGGTGTACATCTCCTCGAGCGGGAGGTAGCCGGCCAGGGCCATGGCCGCGTACTGGCCCAGCGCCGAGTGGCCCTTGGAGAGGATGAAGCGGTCGCGGTCGGGCCAGTGTGGCTCGTTGGGCCGGATGCGCAGGAGGCGCCCGTACAGCGCGGCCAGGATGTCCGCGGACGAGAGCGGGCCGCCGACGTGCCCCACCTTGACCCTGGTGACCGTCCGGATGACGGCCACGCGGATACGCCGCGCCATGTCCTCCAGCGCGGCGATCTCCTCCGCGGTCGCCGGCGGCCGTGCCATCGTGGTCACGAGCGCTCGCCCTTCTCGTAGGAGCCTGGCACCACGGGCGGGGAGAAGAAGCACACCAGCTCCAGGGGTTCCGGTCCGTCCGCCTCCGTGGCGTGGGGCGTCCCGACGCCCACCCAGACGGTGACGCCCGCCTCGATCTCAGCCACGCCATCGGGGGTGACGATGCGGCCGCGTCCGGCAGCGCAGTAGATGGTCTCCTCCTGGGCGTCATGGACGTGGCCGGCCGGCCGGGCGCCCGGCTCGAAGACGGAGACGCCCATCGAGACGCGCTCCGTCGGCGTGTTGTGAGGCCCGATGTACGTGTGCCAGTCGCGACCCGGCAGGGGGATGACCTCTGCCTCGCCCCGGGCGACCCGCTTGAGCATCCGTGCACCTCATGCGACACGTGGCGCCTGCCCCGAGGTCGATGTCCTCGGGACTCACAATCGATTATCGAGGATACGCTCATCAGGGGAGCGAATGTCAAGCGGCCCACAACAAGGGGCCATCCGTCAGGACCCCACCATCGGTTGCCGGCGCCGGCGCGGAAGGGGCCGAGCGGACCGATGGCGCCGTGACCAGGGGCACGGACGGCGGCGGTTGACTGACGTACGATGGGCGGCGTATGGTCATCCATAATCGATTATCGAGGA
>JBFYUV010000346.1:0-4321 GCA_041299865.1 Chloroflexota bacterium | reverse complement strand
CAGGCGTCATGGCGCCGCCAGCTGCGGGAGGCTCGGGGCAAGGGAGGGGCACCATCACCGACACGACCCCGGCCGGCGTGGGCCGGCCGTCGACACGCTACGCCATCCGGAGGACGGCCTGATGCCAGCCAGCGTCATCGTCGGCCTGCAGTGGGGAGACGAGGGCAAGGGCAAAGCCGTGGACCTGCTCTCCGAGACGGTCCACATGGTCGTGCGCTACCAGGGTGGCGACAACGCCGGCCACACCGTCGTCATCGGCGACGAGGTCTTCAAGCTGCACCTCGTGCCCAGCGGCGTCCTGCACCCGCACATCACGCCCATCATCGGCAACGGCGTCGTGGTCAACCCGCGCACGCTCATCGGCGAGATGGCCATGCTGGCGGAGCGCGGCATCGACCCCTCCCGCATCCGCGTCAGCCGTGCGGCGCACGTCATCATGCCCTACCACATCGCCCTCGATGGAGCGGCGGAGGCACGCCTTTCCGGCGCGGAGATCGGCACCACGCGCCGGGGCATCGGGCCCACGTACGCGGACCGCGCCTGGCGGGCCGGCGTGCGCATGGGCGACCTGCTCGACCCAAGCGTCCTGCGCGCGCGCCTGGAGAAGGTGCTGCCCGAGCGCAACGCCGTCCTCCACGAGTCGTACGGGCAGCCCGGCTTCGACCTGGAGGTTCTCCTCGAGGAGGCCACGTCCTGGGGCGAGACGCTCCGCCCGCACATCACGGACACCGTCCTGCTCGTCCAGGACGCCCTGGCCGAAGGTCGTCACGTCATCCTCGAGGGCGCCCAGGGCACGCTCCTCGACCTCGACCACGGCACGTACCCCTTCGTCACCAGCAGCAATCCGGTGGCCGGCGGGGCCTGCACCGGCGGCGGCGTGGGCCCCCTCCAGGTCGAGCAGGTCATCGGCATCCTGAAGGCCTACAGCACGCGCGTTGGCTCCGGTCCCTTCCCCACCGAGCTGGATGACGAGACGGGCCGCTACCTGCTGGAGACGGGCCGCGAGTTCGGCACCACCACCGGCCGTCGGCGCCGCTGCGGCTGGCTGGACGCGGTCCCGCTGCGCTACGCCGTGGCCGTCAACAGCGCCAGCCACCTCATGGTCAACAAGCTGGACATCCTGTCTGGGCTTGAGGAGATCCGCATCGCCACCGCCTACCGCGTGGACGGCTCGCTCATGCGCTGGCCGCTGACACTGGAGGAGCTGGAGCGCGCGGAACCCGTCTACGAGGTCTTCCCGGGCTGGTCGGAGGACATCTCCGGTGCCCGAACCATGGCTGACCTGCCGCCCGCCGCCGTGTCCTACGTCGAGGCCATCGAGTCGCTGGCCGGGGCGCCCGTGGCGGTCGTGAGCGTCGGTCCGGAGCGGACCCAGACCATCATGCGCCGAGACCTGCGCCCGAGGCCCCGGGTCAGCGCATGATCGGGCGCTACACGCTGCCGTCGATGGCAGCGCTGTGGTCCGAGGAGAGCCGCTTCGAGCGCATGCTCCGGGTGGAGCTGGCCGTCCTGCGCGTCCTCGCCGAGCGCGGGGACGTGCCTGCGGCCGCCGTGGAGACCATCGCGGCGCGCGCCCGCGTGGACGTGGCCCGCATCACCGAGCTTGAGCGCACCACCGACCACGACGTCGTGGCCTTCGTCACGCAGGTCGCCGAATCGGTCGGCGAGGAGGGCCGCTACCTCCACTACGGGCTCACCAGCAGCGATGTCGTGGACACCGCCCTGGCCCTCCAGTGCCGCGCCGCAGCCGACCTCATCCTGGCCAGCCTGGACGCCGCCATCGCCGCCGTCGTGACCCGCGCACGGGTCCACGCCGGCACGCTGATGATGGGCCGCACCCACGGCGTCCACGCCGAGCCCATCACCTTCGGGCTCAAGCTCGCCTCCTGGGCCTTCGAGCTGGACCGGGCGCGCATGCGCCTGCAGTCGGCCGCGGCCGACCTGGCCACGGGCAAGATCTCCGGTCCCGTGGGCACCTACTCGCAGCTGCCGCCGGAGGTCGAGGCGGCCGCCCTGGCGGCCCTGGGCCTGGCCGTCGACCAGGCCAGCACGCAGATCGTGCAGCGAGACCGGCACGCCGCCTTCCTGGCCGCCATCGCCGTGACCGGTGGCTCCATCGAGCGCTTCGCGGTGGAGATCCGCAACCTCCAGCACACCGAGATCGGCGAATTGCAGGAGCCCTTCCGGCGCGGCCAGGCCGGCTCGTCGGCGATGCCCCACAAGCGCAACCCGATCCTCGCCGAGCGCCTCACCGGCATGGCCCGGCTGCTGCGCGGCTATGCCCTGGCGGGCCTGGAGGACCAGGCACTCTGGCACGAGCGGGACATCAGCCACTCGTCCGTGGAGCGCATCGTGCTGCCCGGTGCCACGACCCTGCTGCACTACATGCTGGAGCGCTTCCGCGGCCTCGTCGAAGGCCTCGTGGTGCGGCCCGATCACATGGCCCGGAACATCGCCGCTGGCCACGGGCTGTACGCCTCGTCCCGGGTCCTGAGCGCCCTCTTGGAGGCTGGCCTGGCGCGCCCGGAGGCCTATGGCATCGTGCAACGCCTCGCGCTGCGCGCGGCCGACGAAGTGGCCTCCTTCCGTGCCCTTGTGGAGGTGGACCCGGCGGTCACCGCCGCGCTGTCCGGTGCCACGATCGAGGGCTGCTTCGACGACGTGGCCGCCCTGCGGCACGTGGACACGATCATCTCCCGTCTGGAGGCGCTGGACGCCCCCCGCCTGGAAGCGCCCGACCGATGAGCGGCGCCCCGGATCCGACGCCCCGCGCTCCGGACCCGACGCCCCGCGGCCCAGGCTCCGCGCCCGACCTTGCCGACGCCAGCGGCTCGCCCGTTCGCCGCGCTCTCGTCTCCGTCTCGGACAAGCGCGGCCTGCTCGAGCTGGCCGGTGGGCTCGTGGAGCGTGGCTGGCAGCTGGTCTCCACGGGAGGCACCGCGCGCGCCATCCGCGACGCCGGCCTGCCGGTGACGGACGTGGCTGCCGTGACCGGTGCCCCGGAGATGCTCGATGGACGCGTCAAGACGCTCCACCCGCGCATCGCAGGCGGGGTGCTCGCGGACCTTCGCCTGTCATCACACCGCGAGCAGCTGGCCGAGCAGGGCATCGAGCCCTTCGCGCTGGTCATCGTCAACCTCTACCGCTTCGAGGAGGCCGCCGCCCGACCGGAGATCGACGACGATGAGCTCATCGAGGAGATCGACATCGGCGGGCCCACCCTCGTGCGCGCCGCGGCCAAGAACCACGCCTCGGTCGGCATCGTCTGCGACCCGGACGACTACGCTGGCGTCCTCGCCGAGCTGGACGAGAGCGGCGCGCTCACGGACGATACGCGGCGCGCCTTGGCCCTCAAGGCCTTCCGCCTGACAGCGGCCTATGACGCGGCCATCGCCGCTACCCTGTCGCGCCGCTGGACCCCGAAGGCGCGATTCCCGGAGCGGCTCAGCCTGGGGCTGAGCCGTGCACAGCTGCTGCGCTACGGCGAGAACCCCCACCAGGCTGCGGCCCTCTACACGCGGGTGGCTGCCGACCCATCAGCGGGGCCCTTCGCAACGGGCGCGATTCTCGTGGCCGGCAAGCCGCTCTCCTACAACAACCTGCTCGACGCTGCGGCCGCCGCGGCCCTGGCCCGCGATCTGCAGGGCGCCGCGGTCGTCATCGTCAAGCACGGCAATCCATGCGGCGCGGCAGAAGCGGGAGACCTCCTGGCCGCCTGGCAGCGCGCCCTGGAGGGCGACCCGGTGAGCGCCTACGGTGGCGTGGTGGCCATCCGTGGCAGCGTGGATGGCCCGCTCGCCGAGGCCCTCGCGAGCCTGTTCCTGGAGGTCATCATCGCCGCGGGCTTCGACGAGGCCGCGCGATCCAGGCTGGCGACACGGCCCGACCTGCGACTCGTCGAGGACGCCACCATCCTGTCAGCAGCGCAGCCAGTCATCGAGGCCCGCAGTGCGGGTGGCGGGCTCCTGCTCAGCGAGTCGGACGTCCAGGCCGATGACCCGCGAACCTGGAGCGTCGCCAGCGCCCGCCAGCCCGACGCGCACGAGCTGGCCGACCTGGCCTTCGCCTGGCGGGTCGTCCGACACGTCAAGTCGAACGCCATCGTGGTCGCCCGCGATGGTGCCCTCCTGGGGGTAGGCGCCGGCCAGATGAACCGCGTCACGAGCGCCCGTCTCGCCGTCGCGCAGGCCGGGGAGCGGGCCAGGGGAGCGGTCGTCGCCTCGGACGCCTTCTTTCCCTTCGCGGATGGCGTCGAGGTGTGCCTGGCCGCCGGTGTCAGCGCCGTCATCCAGCCCGGCGGCTCGAAGCGGGACGACGAGGT
>JBFYUV010000345.1:0-5494 GCA_041299865.1 Chloroflexota bacterium | reverse complement strand
GCCTCGTTGCCGCCGTGAGCAGCTACGGGATCCTCACAGTGGCGAATCGCAACTCGCCCGGCCAGGTCGTCATGAGCGGGCAGCGCGCGGCGGTAGAGGCCGCTGTCAGCGCCGCCAAGGGCCTCGGGGCCCGCCTGGCCAAGCTGCTGCCGGTCAGCGTGGCAGCGCATTCGCCGCTCATGGCGGATGCCGCTGCCGGGATGCGCGCAGCCCTGGCACCGGTCGCCTTCCACGACCCGCGCGCCGCACTGCTGGCCAACGCGGATGCCGCGCTCCTCACCAACGGCGATGCCTGCCGGGCTGAACTCATCGAGCACCTCACCCGCGGTGTCGACTGGGTGGCCGCCGTCGCGGCCATGGCCGACGCGGGCGTGCGCACCTTCGTCGAGGTCGGACCCGGCAGGGTCCTCGCCGGCCTCGTCAAGCGCATCGACAGTGAAGCCACCATCATCACCATCGACGACATCACCACAGAGGGCGGCCTCGTGCTACCCACCGACCCGAACGCACAGGAGTAGACCCAGCACCATGCGCCGACCTGACTTCACCCGACGCGTGGCCGTGACCGGCCTCGGCATCATCAGCCCCGTCGGCAGTGACATCCCAACCGCCTGGCAGAACATCGTGGCCGGCAACTCCGGCCTGACGCGCATCACGCGCTGGGATCCCGAGATCACCCCCTGCCATGCCGCGGGTGAGGTCAACGACTTCGAGCCAAAGGACTGGATGGACTTCAAGGCCGTCCGTCGTACGGACAAGAACGTCGTCTTCGGCGTGGCCGCCGCCAAGCAGGCCCTGGCCGACTCCGGGCTCGTCATCGACGCGGACAACGCCGAGGACATCGGCGTCATCTTCGGCTCCGGCGTCGGCGGCCCGGCGCTCATGTCCGAGGCCATCAGCACCCTGCAGACCAAAGGCCCCAAGTCGGTGAGCCCCTTCTTCATCGCCAACATGCTGCCCGATACGGCCTCCGGCCAGATCGCCATCGAGACCGGCGCCAAGGGTTCCAACATGTGCATCGTGACGGCCTGCTCGACGGGCACTCACAACATCGGCGAGGCCGCCGAGGGCATCCGTCGCGGCGACTATATCGCGGCCATCTGCGGCTCCACGGAGACGCCGCTCTACGAGGTCGGCTATATCGGCTTCGCCAACATGCGCGGCATGGGTACTCCTCGGGAGGGGCGGCCGCTGAGCGACATCTCGCGGCCCTTCGACCGCACCCGCGATGGCTTCGTGCTGGGCGAAGGCTCCGGCGCCCTCATCCTCGAGGATCTTGAGTTCGCCAAGGCGAGGGGCGCCAGCATCTACGCTGAGGTGGTGGGCTACGGCAACGCGGCCGATGCCTGGGACCTCATCCAGCCTGTCGAGAAGGGTGACGGCGTGCGCCGGGCCATGGAGATGTCACTCGAGCGGCACGGTGTGCCGCGCGATGAGATCGACCTCATCAACCCGCACGGCACGTCCACGCCACTCGGCGACCTGCGCGAGGCGGAGGCCATCAAGGCCGTCTTCGCGGACCGTTACCACGAGGTCGCCATCAGCGCCACGAAGTCGATGACCGGGCACCTCATGGGTGCCGCGGGTGCCGTGGAGGCCGTCTTCACGGTGCTCTCCGTGCACCACCAGATCGCCCCGGCCACCCTCAACTACCTGGAGCCGGACCCCGAGATCGACCTCGACATCGTCCACGGCGAGTCACGCCAGATGCGCATCCGCTACGCCATGAGCGACAACATCGGGCTGGGCGGCCACAACGGCGCCATCATCTTCAAGCGCTACGCGGGCGACTGAGGCGAGGAGCCGTCCGCGGGGCGCGATCAGCTCCAGCCTCGGCTACGATCCCTGCAACCGTGCCGCAGGAGCGTTCCGACCCGTGAACCGAGAAGATCCCGCCCGTCGTGCCGTGGTGACCGGCCTCGGGGCTGTCACGCCCATCGGCAACGACCACCCCACGTTCTGGGCCAACGCCGTGGCCGGCAAGAGCGGGGGCGGCCCCATCACGCACTTCGACGCCTCCGACCTCGATGTGCGCATCGCGGCGGAGGTCAAGGACTTCGACCCGTCGGTGGCCATGAACCCCAAGATGGCGCGCCGCATGAGCCGTTTCATCCACTTCGGCATGGCGGCAGCCAAGGAGGCCGTGGCGGACGCCGGGCTGGACTTCACGGCTTGGAGCCCGGAGCAGCGCGATCGCGCGGCCGTGGCTCTCAACACCTCCGGTGGCGGCATGGAGCAGGTCATCGAGGGCCAGGACACCATCAGAACGAAGGGGGCGCGCTTCGTCAGCCCCTTTGCCATCCCGGCACTGTCGGGCTCCATGGCGGCCTGCCTGGTGTCCATGGAGTACGGGCTCACCGGTCCCGTCATCACGCAGGTCGCCGCCTGCGCCTCGAGCGTCATCTGCTTCCTCGATGGGCTGCGCATGATCCAGCACGGCGAGGCGGACGTCGTCATCGCCGGGGGCTCGGAGGCCCCGCTGTTGAAGATGGGGTTCGCGGCCCTCTCCAACATGGGCGCCCTGTCCAAGCGTAACGACGAGCCGGAGAAGGCCTCCCGGCCCTTCGACCGCGACCGCGACGGCTTCGTCTTCGGCGAGGGTGCGGGCGTCATCGTCCTGGAATCGGCGGAGCACGCCATGCGTCGCGGTGCCCGCATCCAGGCGGAGGTCATCGGCGCCGCTCTCACCGCGGACGCCTTCCACATCTCGGCCCCCGAGCCGACCGGCCGGGGCGCCGCCATGGCCATGCGCAAGGCCATCGCAGACGCGGGCATCGCCGCCGACGAGGTCGACTACGTGGTGGCGCACGGCACGTCCACGCCGCTCAACGACGCCACCGAGACGCGCGCCATCAAGGCCGCGTTCGGCGACCACGCCTACCGAGCGGCCATCTCCTCGCCCAAGTCGATGGTCGGCCACCTGCTCGGAGCGGCCGGCGCGGTGGCCGCGCTGGTGGCCATCGGCGCCATCCGCGAGGGCGTCATCCCGCCCACCATCAACCTCGACAACCCGGACCTGCCTGACTGCGACCTCGACTACGTGCCCAACGTGGCGCGCCGCACCAAGGTGGACACGGCCATCGTCAACGGCTTCGGCTTCGGGGGCCAGAACGCGGTCGCCGTCTTCCGCCGCTTCGAGGCCTGACCCGCCGTCATGCCTCGGGCGCTGGCCCTGAGTGTCGCCCTCGGCCTGGCGCTATCGGCCGCCAGCCCAGCCGGGGCGCAGTCGGATTCGGCCTCGCCCGCGGCCCGGGTCGACGAGTCGACCCCGCCCGGATCGAGCCCGCAGCAGTCGGTGACCCCGGACATCATCATCGTCATGGCCGACGACCTGGGCTATGTGACCGATGATCGGGTCCTTTCGCAACTGCCCAACATCCGCGAGCTCTGGCTGGAGGGCGGCCTGCGCCTTGAGCGCATGTACGACCAGACACCGCTGTGCAGCCCCTCGCGCGCCTCGCTCCTGACGGGCAAGGACACCCTCGCCCATGGGGTCGAACGCAACGACCCGCGACCCCTTGACGACACCGAGACGCTGGCCGTGGCGCTGGACGAGGCGGGCTACCACACGGCCATGGCTGGCAAGTACCTCAATCGCTATGACGGCTCGATCGTGCCGCCCGGCTGGGACGAGGCCCTCATGCTCCGCTCGGAGGCCAAGGCGAGCTTCTGGCGGGACGGCCGGCCGGTGAGCTACCGGGGCCGCTTCAGCGACGACGTCATCCGCGAGGAGGCCGTGCGCCAAGTGCGAGAAGCTCCTGGCGACCAGCCGCTCCTGTCCTGGGTCTCGCTCGGTGCGCCGCACGTCTGCGAGGCCACGGGCGAGCAGTGCTACACGCCGGAGATCATGCGCCGCGACCAGGGAGCGGAGGCCTGCGCATCGCTGGCGCCCTTCAAGCCACCCTCGTACACGACCAGCACGAACCCGCGCGAGGTGCGCGCCATGCCGCCCTGGCCGCGAGGCTGGCGCCTCCGCGAGGTGTGCGAGTCTCTCCTGGTCGTGGACCGCACCGTGGGTCAGCTGGCGGCCGCGCAGGCCGACCGCGAGCGACCGGCGCTCTTCGTCCTCATGTCGGACAACGGCATGTCCTGGGGCCAGAAGGGCTTCTCGCTGAAGCACACGCCACCGGCCACGCGGGCGCCCTTCTATGCGGCCGGGACGGGGGTGCCCGCCGGCAGCAGCGAGGCACTGCTCTCCAAGATCGACATCGCTCCCACGCTGGCGGAGGCTGCCGGCGTGGACCTCGCGTGGGCCGACGGCGCCAGCTTCCTGCCATTGCTGCGGGGCGAGCCCTTCGGCGGCCGCGAGGAGCTGCTCGAGGTCATGCCGGGGTCCGACGAGGTCGGCTACGTGGGCTGGAGTGCCGTGCGCATGCCCGACGCGCGCTTCATCCGCTGGGATGACGGCAAGCGGGAGCTGTACGACCTGGCCGCGGACCCCTGGGAGCTGGAGAACCTCGCCAAGGCGGAGCCCGAGTGGGCGGCGCAGATGGAGACGCGCCTCGACGCTCTGCTGGCCTCGGCCACGGTCGTGGAAAGGTAGCTCGCGTCCCTCAGGCAGCGGCGGGCCGTGACGGCAGCGCGCGGCCCTCGAAGTCGGTCAGGCGCTGCACCATGGCTTCCGGGATGCGCATGACCTTGCCCTCCACGAAGTCGAAGAAGACCAGGACGGTGGAACCGTCGGCGATGAGGCGCGCCGGGCCGATGGCCGACTCGCCCACCTCGAGACGGTACTCCAGGCTGAACGAGGAGCGGCCCAGCCAGCCGAGGCGACAGGCGCACGAGAGCGGCTCGCCGTAGAGGGCCGGCGTGCGGTAGGTGAGGTGCGCCTCGGCGATGACGTAGGTGCGCCGGTCGGCGTCGGGCCCGTGGCCGAAGGGGTGGCCGACGACGGCCGTGTAGTAGCCGCCGCGGGCCATCTCGAAATAGGAGAGGTAGACGGCGTTGTTGACGTGGCCCAGGGCATCCGTGTCGCCGTAGCGGATCTCGATGGGGTGGCGATAGCGGAAGTCGCCATCGATGGGTCGCGAGCGCGCTGCCTGGGCCATGACTCCCGCGATGCTACCCGCGCCGCGCTGGGCGCGCCGACCGGCAGGCGGGCGCGCCGTGCCGTACCGTAGCGCGGATGTCCGCGACAGCCCCCCAGCAGCCCGCTCCGCCCAGCTCGGCCCCCTCAGCGGCGCCCTCGCCCTCCGGCTCCGAGCAGACCTCGCAGACCTCCATCGAGCGCGGGCGCCCCAGCTACTCGTGGCGCTCCGGGCAGGACCGCCGGCTGGAGATGGTGCGCCGCTTCGTGGACCTCGAGGGCGCGCGCATCCTCGACGTGGGCTGCGGCATCGGCACCTACGTGCGTCGCTTCCGCCAGTTCTCCGACGACGTCCACGGCATCGAGGTGGAGCCCGAGCGCGTGGCGGAGGCCGCCGACAGCGGCCTGCCCAACATCGTGCTGGCCGTGGGTGAGGCCCTGCCCTACCCGGATGATCACTTCGACGTC
>JBFYUV010000344.1:0-2604 GCA_041299865.1 Chloroflexota bacterium | reverse complement strand
GTCGTCGCGCGGGATGGCGCACCGCTTGGCTCAGCGGCCTTCTATGCCGACACGCTGGGTGTCAATCCTGGCGAGCGCTTCGACGCCATCGTCGAAGCCGACCGCGTGGGTGTCTGGGCGTTCCACTGTCACATCCTGCCGCACGTCGAGGGCCTCGATGGCATGTTCGGGATGGTGACCGCGCTCGTCGTGACCGAGTGATGGCACGGTCGGCATAGGGTGGCCATGGGCTTCCACTCGCTCGACCCGGCACTCGATGTGGCACCGGCGGAGGTGCGTCCGTTCCAGACCATCCTGCTTGCGACCGACCTGACGGTGGCCTCTCGCGAGGCCACCGGACGCGCCATCGACCTGGCTGGTCGCCTGGGCGCCCGCCTGCTCATCGTCAACGTCCTCGACAAGCGCCGCCTTGCGGGCGGTGGCTCACACGAGCGCGTGGATCAGGCGCGCGCCGAGCGTGAGGCGCACCTCGTGAAGGTCGTGCGGGAAGCGCGCGCCACGGGGGTCACGGCTGAGTTCCTGGTCTGGGAAGGTGATCCCGGAAGCTCCATCGCCGCCGCCGTGGATGCCGAGCATGCCGATCTCGTCGTCGTCGGCACGCGCGGTCGGAGCGGGGCAGGGCGCATGTTCCTGGGTTCGGTGTCGGACCACGTGGTGCGCCACGCCGGCTGCCCCGTCCTCGTCGTGCGGCCCTCGAGCCCTCATGGCGTTAGTGCGTAGAGGGGCCGTTTCGGGGGGACGGATCATCATGCGGCGAGCGAGCCAGGTGCTGTGGGAAGCATCCCGCCAGCTGGCAGTCGGGCTGTGCCTCGTGGCGGTCTCGCTGACGTGGGCCACGGCCCCGTCGCAGGCCGTCGGAACCGATCTCGATGTCGTCCTCGACTCGACGCAGCACTGGGTAGGCACGAACGACGTCCTCCTGAGCGTCTTCGACGCCGAAGGCGGATCGCTGGCGGAGCGGGCGCAGCCGCTCCGCATCGAGCTCATCGGACCATCCGGCCAACGCGTGGCCGTCGAGCCCGCCATCGAGCAGTTCGCGACCTACGGGCGCTCGCTCTATCGAGCGCGCGTCGCCCTCGACGAGGTCGGCGCCTGGGAGGTGAGCGCCTCCGCCGACGTGGCTGGCACGGCTCTGACGGGCACGACCGTCCTGGAGGTGTCCGCAGACGAGGGCACGCCGGCGCTGGGCTCTGCCGTGCCCGGGGGCGACACGCCGACCATGTTCGATGCACACAGCCTCATGCACCACATCAGCTCGGACCCCGAGCCGGTCACGGCCTTCTACACCTGGTCGCTCGACGATGCGCTGGCCCAGCATCAGCCCACGGTGTTCATCCTGGACTCTTACGCTGCGCGTCCAAATGCCGCTTGCGGCGGGGCCCTGGCCATCCTCCACGACATCTTCTTCGACTATCCCGGGTTGACGGTGGTCCATGCCGAGCCGTGGGAGACGGCGCCCGGCGATGACGGCATGCTGCAGCTCGATCCGCCCGGTGGTCCGCCCGTCCTGACCGACTACACCACGGCCTGGGGCGTCACGGATCCGCCCTGGATCTTCGTCATCGACCGCGATGGGAGGCTGCACGCCAAGTTCACCGGGGTCGTCGGCAGCGACGAGCTGCGAGCGGCGATGGCCTCCGTGGCGACCTGGCGGCCGGCGGCCTGAGACTGACCCCCGAGCTCTGGGCCGGTCCCAGCCCTCTTCAGGCGCTGCCGAGCCGTCTCAGGCGCTGGCCGAGATGCCTCCGGAGCTGGCGGAGCCGCGTCCGGCGCTGAGTGCGGCCTCCGTGTCGGCGATGCGAGCGAGGACGGCGTCGCGCAGCTGGTCCAATCCGGCGTTGATGGCGCTGCTGGCGGTGGCGATGGTCGTGAGGCGGGTCTTGAGGGCGCGCAGCGCGTCCAGCTCCGGGCCGATACGCGCCAGCGCGTCACGAACGGCCGCCGCGTCGATTTCCGTCCCGACCTGCCGGACGACGATGGCGGCCAGCAGCCGAGCCAGACGCAGCGCCGCTTCCAGGGTGGCGGCGTCAGGAGCCTGCGGGTCGACGACGCAGTAGACGCTGCCCTGGCGCACGTCGAAGGGTGCGATGCCTGCGGGAGCGTGGGCGGCGCTGAAGACCACGAGGGCCACGGCCGCGTCGCGGTTGCGACGTGCCTCGTCCAGCTCCTCGCGCATGGCACGACCGGAGATCGAGCGATCCTTGCACTCGACGACGATGCGCAGGCAGGCCCCGTTCACGGTCTTGGGATCAAGGGTGATGACGAAGTCGCCCTTCCGGGAGCGCAGCATGTCACCGGCCGCGTCCGAGGTGCGCTCCAGCAGGTGATCCGTGCCGCGCAGCGAGTGTGCCAGGAGGTCTTCGACGAGGTCCTCGAAGTCCGCGCCCTTGGCCGACGAACGGGCGCGCTCGCTGGCCCGTGCGGTGGCTGCCGCTTCGATGGCCGTAAGGCGCTCGTTGAGCTGTTCGAAACCCCTGGCCACCTCGGTGCGGAACTGGTGGAGGGGCGAGCCAAGTCGCGTGGGATCGAGCAGCTGGGCCAGGCGGGAGGCATCACCGTCGAAGTAGCTTCCCAGAAGCAGGCGCATGCGGCCGATGGCGGAAT
>JBFYUV010000343.1:0-3556 GCA_041299865.1 Chloroflexota bacterium | reverse complement strand
CTCGTCGGCGCGGCCTGCTCGATGGTCGCTGGCATCATCGGCATGTTCGTGAGCGTTCGCGCCAACGTGCCTACCGCCGCGGCCGCCCAGACCAGCCTCGTGGGCGCCGTCCAGACCGCCATGCGCGGCGGCGCCGTCTCGGGCTTCCTGGTCGTGGCCCTCTCGCTGCTTGGCGTGTGGGGCATCTTCGCCCTCTTCGGCGGTCTCCAGGGCGGCATCAACACGGCGGAGGCCCCCTTCCTCATCGTCGGCTTCGGTTTCGGCGCTTCGTTCGTGGCCCTCTTCGCCCAGCTCGGCGGCGGTATTTACACCAAGGCCGCCGACGTGGGCGCGGACCTCGTGGGCAAGGTCGAGAAGGGCATCCCCGAGGACGATCCGCGCAACGCCGCCGTCATCGCGGACCTCGTGGGTGACAACGTCGGCGACTGCGCCGGTCGCGGCGCCGACCTCTTCGAGTCCACGGCGGCCGAGAACATCGGCGCCATGATCCTGGGCGTGGCCGTCTACGCAATCGCGCTCAGCTCCGGCTGGGCGAACCCCGAAGCCTGGATCTTCTTCCCGCTCGTGGTGCGCGCCTTCGGCCTCATCGCCACGATGATCGCGATGTTCTTCGTCCGCGGTCGCGAGGACGAGGATCCCATGCGCATCCTCAACAAGGGCTACTGGGCGACGACCCTGATGTCCGTCGTCGGCCTGGGCATCGCCACCTACCTGATGATGAACTCGGCTGGCAACGGTGCCTCCGACATCCCCGTCTGGGTCTGGTACTTCGCGGCCGGCATCGTGGGCCTGGCTACCAGCATCGCCTTCGTCTACATCACGCAGTACTACACGGCGGGTAAGTGGCGCCCGGTCAAGGACATCGCTGAGTCCTCCAAGACCGGCCCCGCCACCAACATCATCGCCGGCACGGCGGTCGGCTTCGAGACGACCTTCGTGACCGCCATCACCATCGGTATCGCCCTCCTCACCAGCTACTGGCTGGGTGACCAGGCAGGTCTCGTCAACGCTGAGGGCCGCAACGTGGGCGGCGTCTTCGGTACCGCCGTGGCCACCATGGGCATGCTCATGACGACGGCCTACATCCTGGCCATGGACACCTTCGGCCCCATCACCGACAACGCCGGCGGCATCGCCGAGTTCTCGCGGGCCGGGGCCTCGGCGCGCGAGATCACGGACAAGCTGGACTCGGTCGGCAACACCACCAAGGCCCTCACCAAGGGTTACGCCATCGCCTCCGCCAGCCTGGCCGCCTTCCTCCTCTTCCAGGCCTACATCGACAAGGTCAACCTCATCCTCGGTCGCCAGATCCTGTCCGGCGTGCGCGATGCCTCTGAGGGCGTCATGGAGGCCGTCAACCTGGCCGACGTGGGCGTCTTCGTGGCGGCCTTCATCGCGGCCATGACCGTCTACCTCTTCAGCTCCCTGGCCATCCGCGCCGTGGGCGTGGCGGCCTCCGCCATCATCGTGGAAGTGCGCCGCCAGTTCCGCGAGATGCCCGGCATCATGGACTACACGCAGAAGCCGGACTACGCGCGCGTCGTGGACATCACCACCCGCGCCGCCCTGCGCCAGATGATCCCGCCCGGCGTGGTCGCGGTCGTCACTCCCATCGCCGTCGGCATCATCCTCGGCTACGAGGCGGTCGCCGGCCTGCTCATGGTCGGCACGATCGCCGGCGTCCTCATGGCCACCTACCTCAACAACAGCGGTGGGGCCTGGGACAACGCCAAGAAGTACATCGAAGCGGGTAACCTCACCGACGAGAACGGCAACGTCCTGGGCAAGGGTTCCGACGCTCATGCCGCGGCCGTGGTCGGTGATACCGTGGGCGATCCCTTCAAGGACACCGCGGGCCCATCGCTCCACGTCCTGGTGAAGCTCTTCGCGACCCTGACCCTGGTCTTCGCCCCGCTCTTCATCCGCTAACCCAGCACCCGACCTCCGACCGGCGGGCGCTGACCCGCCGGTCACACAGAGGTCCACTTGGAAGAGATCGTCCAGGCCATCGTCATCGGGGTGGTGCAGGGGCTCACGGAGTTCCTGCCCGTCTCTTCGTCGGCGCACCTCATCCTGGTGCCGCGGATCCTTGGCTGGGACGACGCGCTGCTCAACAGCGCCGCGTTCGTGGTCATGTTGCACATGGGCACGCTGGCGGCGCTGTTGCTGTACTTCTGGCGGGACGTGCTGGAGTTGCTCGGAGCTGGCTGGGCAGCGCTGCGCGAGCGCTCCCTGGCCGGCGACCCCAAGCGCATGCTGGCGCTCGTGCTGCTGCTCAGCATCATCCCGGCCGCCATCGTGGGCTTCCTGCTCGAGGACTGGATCGAGTCGTTCTTCCGCGACGCCATCCTCATCATCCCCCTGGTCCTCGTGGTCGGCGCTCTCATCCTCTGGCTGGCTGAGCACTTCGGCACCCGCGAGCGTGACCTCGACCAGGTGGACTATGGGGACGCGGCGCTCATCGGCATCGCGCAGGCGCTGGCGCTCTTCCCCGGCATCAGCCGCTCCGGCATCACCCTCTCTGCGGGTCTCTTCCGTGGCCTGACGCGTGAGGCGGCAGCACGCTTCGCCTTCCTGATGGGTATCCCCATCATCGCCGGGGCCGGCGCCTGGAAGGTGCGCAGCATCGTCACGGGCGGGGCCGGCGAGGTCGATGCCGTCGTCCTCCTGGCGGGCGTCGTGGCGGCGGCCCTCTCCGGCTGGCTGGCCATCGGCTTGCTGCTGCGCTACCTGCGCACTCACAGCACCGGCATCTTCATCGCCTACCGGCTCATCGCGGCAGCCGTCTTCCTGGTCCTGCTCCTGGCGAGCGGGACCGCCTGAGACCGGCCATGGACGTCCTCAAGCGGGCGCGCCAGCAGGCCATCGGCGACCTCGTGCGCACGGGCCGCATCCGGACCCAGCAGGAGCTGGTCGCGGCACTGCGCGAGAAGGGCTACCGCGCCACGCAGGCCACCGTGAGCCGCGACATCACGGAGATGGGCCTGCTCAAGGTCGACCGCGGCGGCGGCCTGGTCTATGTGCTGCCCTCCAGCGAGGCGGCCGTCGAGCTCTCGGGTGAGCGGCGGCTGGCGGGCCTGCTCTCCGACCTGCCCGTGGACATCCGCGCCTCAGGCACGCTCCTGGTCATCCGTGCCGTGCCGGGCACGGCGCATGCCATCGCGGCGGCGCTGGATCGTGTGCGCTGGCCGGGCGTGCTGGGCACCATCGCGGGCGACGACACGGTCTTCGTGGCCTGCACGGACGAGGTGGCCTGCGGCCGACTGCGCCGCCGCCTGCTGCAGCTGGGCAGGTGACGGCGGCAGCCCGATGAGCCACAGGAGGGATCGCCAAGCGGCGCGGATGGGGCCGGGTCAGGCGGCGTGGATGGGGCCGGGCCAGGCGGCGGCGCACTATTCGTCGATGACATGGTGGCTTTCGTGCCGATCGTCTCGTTGGGTGGCGTAAGGCACGGTCCCAGCCACCTGTCGTCACTCGGAACTGCATCGCAGGGCTTGTCTCGGACTGGATGGAGCGAGACCGACGCGTGGTGGGGCATGGCTGCATGCCCACGCTC